>CALRMF020000197.1:0-5671 GCA_943369035.1 Curvibacter sp. AEP1-3 | reverse complement strand
AAGACGGCCTGGTCAAGATCGTTTCACCGATCGAGGGATCGCCCGCCTACCGCGCCGGCCTCAAGTCCGGCGACCTGATCACCAAGATCGACGACACCGCCGTCAAGGGTCTCACCCTCAATGAGGCCGTCAAGCGCATGCGCGGCGAGCCCAACACCAAGGTCATCCTGTCGGTGTTCCGCAAGGACGAGAACCGCACCTTCGCCGTCACCATCACGCGCGAGGAGATCAAGACGCAATCGGTCAAGGCCAAGCTGGTCGAGCCGGGCTATGCCTGGATTCGCCTGAGCCAGTTCCAGGAGCGCACGGTGGACGACTTCGTGCGCAAGGTGGATGAGCTCTACAAACAGGACCCGGCCCTCAAGGGCCTGGTGCTCGACCTGCGCAACGACCCGGGCGGCCTGCTCGATGCGGCGGTCGCCATCTCGGCGGCCTTCCTGCCGGAGAACGTGACCGTGGTCTCCACCAACGGCCAGCTGGCCGAGAGCAAGTTCACCTACCGGGCCTCGCCCGAGTTCTACCAGCGCCGCGGCAGCAACGACCCGCTCAAGCGGCTGCCGGCGGCGCTCAAGACCGTGCCGCTGGTGGTGCTGGTCAATGAAGGCTCGGCCTCGGCCAGCGAGATCGTCGCCGGTGCCTTGCAGGACCACAAGCGCGCCGTCGTCATGGGCAGCCAGACCTTCGGCAAGGGCTCGGTGCAGACCGTGCGCCCGCTCGGCCCCGACACCGCGCTGAAGATCACCACCGCGCGCTACTACACCCCCAGCGGCAAGTCGATCCAGGCGCGCGGCATCGTGCCAGACGTCATGCTCGACGAAACCGCCGAAGGCAACGTGTTTGCCGCCCTGCGCACGCGCGAGGCCGACCTCGACAAGCACCTCTCCAACGGCCAGGCCGCCGAGCAGAAGGACCCGGAGCGCGAACGCGCCCGAGACGCCGCCTTGAAGAAGCTGGAAGAAGAAGCCAAGAAGCCGCCGCAGGAACGCAAGCTGCCCGAGTTCGGCAGCGACAAGGACTTCCAGCTGACGCAGGCGCTGAACCGGCTGAAGGGGTTGCCGGTGCTGGCGAGCAAGACCCAGACTGAGCGCAAAGAGGAATCAAAGGAAAATTGAACGCAAACCTGCGCCACATGCGGCCGCAGAAGCGTCAAGCGCGGGCTCCCGTGGAACCGGCTTCGCCGGACCACCGGGAGCGTCCCCTTGAGGGGAAGGCGCGCAGCGCCTCAGGGGGGTGCTTTCATGAATGACGATCAGCTGCTGCGTTATTCGCGCCACATCCTGCTCGAAGAGATCGGCATCGAAGGTCAGCAGCGCATCCTCGACGGCCACGCGCTCGTCATCGGTGCCGGCGGCCTAGGCTCCCCGGTCGCGCTGTACCTTGGGTCCGCCGGCGTCGGCCGCATCACCGTGGTCGACCATGATGTGGTGGACGTCACCAATCTGCAGCGGCAGGTGGCCCACACCATGGCGCGGGTGGGCCAGGCCAAGGTCGAGTCCATTGCGCAGGCGATCGCCGCCATCAACCCCGAGGTACGCGTCACCCTGGTAGCCTCCCGCGCCGACACGGCGCTGCTCGACACACTGGTGGTACAGGCCGATGTGGTGCTGGACTGCACCGACAACTTCGTCACCCGCCACGCCATCAACGCCGCCTGCGTCAAGCACCGCAAACCCCTGGTGTCCGGTGCGGCGATCCGCTTCGATGGCCAGATCACGGTCTACGATCCGCGCCAGGCCGACACCCCCTGCTACGCCTGCGTCTTCCCCCCCGCCGACGACTTCGAGGAAACGCGTTGCGCCACCTTGGGTGTGTTCGCGCCGCTGGTGGGCATCATCGGCACCCTGCAGGCGGCGGAAGCTCTCAAGCTGCTCGCTGGCACCGGTCGTTCGCTGGCGGGCCGGCTGCTGATGCTGGACGGCCGGGACATGGCGTGGACCGAGGTCCGCCTGCCGCGCAACACCACCTGCCCGGTCTGCGGCCAGCCGTCGGCCTGACACACCGCCTGAGGTCTTCAGTGGCATGGGCCGTGCCGCTGGCGAAACGCGCGCGGCCGCTCAGGACGCCCTTGCCACAGGCCCGACCGCTGCGCTCGGGCCCGCGCTTCAATGGCCGCATAGGGCCCGGCTTGCGTGCGGTAGCGGTAGGACCAGGCGTGTCCCTCGCGCACCATCCAGCGCCCGACGTCCTGGCCTTGCACCTCGACCCGTGCCAGCAGTCGACCATAGTCATCCCGGCGACGCGGCAGCACCCGCACCGGCCGGCCCCCCACCCTCTCGGCCAGCCGATCACGGGCGATCGGGCCATGGGCCTGGCAGATCTCCGGCGCGTCGATGCCATCGAGCCTGATTGTGCGCACCGGTCCGCCACGCGCGGGCTGCACCCGCACGGTGTCGCCATCCGTCACCTGCGTGACGCGACCCAGCCAGGGCTGACCGCCTCCGGCGGCCTGACCAGTGGCAGCGCTGCCTGCCAGGCACAGCCACGCCAGCACGCTGCCCTTCGCCCAGCGACACCACCTGCTCCTGTTCACATGCATCCTCATCCTGCACACCTTGGTGAAAACCCCGTCAAATGGGGCGATCCGGCCGCTTTTCCCGCTTGGTCACGAGGCAAACCTGTTAGACTTTTCCGAGTCCATTCTCGATGCGCGCCGTGACCTCCGCCAGCCCCAGCCCCATTAACCTGCGCGACCTGCGTCTGGATGACGCACGTGCGTTGCTGGAGCACGGTGGCACCACCGATCTGCCAGCGCCGGAGAGCGAACCCGTCGCCTACCTGCAACGGGTGATTGACGGCCTGTGCGAGCTGTCGCAGACCGACCCGCTCACGGGGCTCGCCAACCGGCGTCACTTCCGTGCGGCACTGGCGCGTGAGATCGAAGTCGTGATCCGCTCGGGCAATCCCGCCCTGCTGCTGATGCTCGACATCGATCATTTCAAATCCATCAACGACGCCCATGGCCATCTGGCCGGTGACCGCGTGCTGCAAGCTGTCGGACGCTGTCTGGCCGGTTGCGTTCGGCCCCAGGACACGGTAGCCCGCTACGGCGGCGAAGAGTTTGCCATTGTGCTGCCGGATTGCCAGCTCAACTACGGCGAGGCGGTGGCCGAGCGCATCCGGCAGGCGGTAGCGGCGCTGTCGATCGAGGTCACACCCGGCGTCCGGCTGCAGGTCACCCTCAGCATCGGCGGCGCGTTTGCGCTGGCGCAGGCCAGCCAGTCCCGCGGCACCACAGAGCAATGGGTCGAGCGGGCCGACACCCAGCTCTACCAGGCCAAGGCGCAAGGACGCAACCGCGTCTACATCGATCACCAACAAGTCATTTCTGTCAGCGCAGAAGAGAAGAGTCTCCTGTTCGGCCCCATGTCCATGGGCGAGCCGGAATGGAGTGACAGTGTTCCCGGCACCGACCCCGACAGTGCCATGCAGAAGGTCAACCCATGAGTGACGTGCTCAATCCTCCGCAGGACAAACCTACGCCCCCGCCGTCGCCTGCCACGCCGCGTGGCAAGGTGCTGGCCGTGACCAGCGGCAAAGGCGGCGTGGGCAAGACATTCGTCTCGGCCAACCTGGCGGCCGCCCTGGCCAAGCGCGGCCATCGCGTGCTGGTGATCGACGCCGACCTCGGCCTGGCCAACCTGGACGTGGTGCTCAACCTCTACTCGAAGGTCACGCTGCATGACGTCTTCACCGGCAAGGCCAAGCTGGAAGAGGCCATCATCAAGGCGCCGGGCGGTTTCTCGGTGCTGCT
The DNA here is from genome assembly GCA_943369035.1 of Curvibacter sp. AEP1-3. Taxonomy (GTDB): domain Bacteria; phylum Pseudomonadota; class Gammaproteobacteria; order Burkholderiales; family Burkholderiaceae_C; genus Hylemonella. The sequence goes on along the minus strand of CALRMF020000197.1, from coordinate 1,920 downwards.
GGCCGGCTCGGGCATGGTCGAGTATTCACGCCTGACCGCTGAAGTGCGCGACGACTTCCTGCGCATCATCGAGACCCTGGCCTCCAAGTTCGACGTGCTGCTGCTCGACACCGGTGCTGGCATCTCCGACGTGGTGCTGTTCGCGGTCTCGCAGGCCTCCGAGGTGCTGCTGGTGGCCACGCCGGAGCCGACCTCGCTGACCGATGCCTATGCCACCATCAAGGTGCTGGTGGGCCAGCAGAAGCGCCAGAACATCCGCATGATCATCAACCAGACCGCCCGCCTGGGCGACGGCCGCGCCATCACGGTGCAGCTGCAGCAGGTGCTGGACCGCTTCGTCACCGGCGAGCCGGGCCGGCCGGTGCGCCTGATCCACATGGGCGACATTCCGGAAGATCCGCAGGTTCGCCAGGCCATCATGCGCCGCCAGTTGCTGATGGCGAACACGCCAGGCTGCCCGGCCGGGCTGGCCATCTCGCAGCTGGCCATCAAGCTGGAAGAGACCGTCCTGCCCAAGGACGCGTGAGCTTCACTGCCACCCGGCGCCCGCTTCAGGCGCTGACAATCCACCCCTCCAGCGGGTCCACGTCGGCCGGCAAGCCGTAGCGCGGTGCGCCCTGCTGCTGCGCCCAGGCGGCCTGCAGCAGGCACAGCACGGCGTCGAGCGCATCCCCCCGGGCGTCGTCCACCAGCGCGTCGCGCTGCGCATGGGAGAGCTTCAGGCGCAGACCGAGCCGCGTCTGCCCGTGCTCCAGCGCCGTCAGCAGGTCCTTGCGCGCAATCAGGCGCTCGGTGGTCTGCTTGGCGCGTTCATCGCTCTTGTAGCTGCGCGTCCCCAGCACCTCGCGCGCCAGCAGGCCGGGGTAGCCCTCCAGCGCCACCCGGCGCGGCCGGCCAGCCGCGTTCACGTCCTGCGGATCGCCGGCGTGCAAGCCGGGCAGGTGAACGCCAGCGGCCAGCAGCAGCGGCACGCCCGCATGCAGCATGAAGGCCACCGGTGGATTGACCCATTTCATCGACGGGCTGGAACCGGCCGGGAGGTCGGTCGCACGGTGGGCAAACTTGCCGCCGGTCGGCCGGGCAGCGCAGAAGGCGGCAAAGCAGGCGCGGATCTCGTCGCGGCTCAGCGTCGCGTAGTGACGCATGCAGGCCGCCCAGTCCAGCGGCCAGCCCAGGCGCTGCACCAGTTCGCGTGGCAGGCCGAAGGGAAAGTCAAAGGCACCGAGCCAGTCGCCAGGCTGGCGCAACCAGTCGGCAAACGCGTCGAGGGACGGCAGACGCTCTAGTTTTGATAGCTGAAGACGCCCATTCTGCAAGGCGCCGAATGCCATCACGATGGGTTTGCGATGGGTCGGGCTGCTGGAGAAATCGCAACCCACCAGCAAGGGGGTCGACACGGGTGGCAGTGTTTCAGCTGCGGCCGATGATGGAGGCGGTGGCCATCAGTTCCTCGAGCAGCGCCATCGAGACCTTGCCCGAGACCGCGTAAGGATCGAGTTCCGGCTTCTCCGAGTACTTGAGGACGATCGAGGCATTGACGCGCGACAGGTTGACCTGGCCCATGGTCCAGCCGCCGAAGCGACGCTCGCTGATTTCCTCGTAGTGCAGCAGCACCACGTCCTTGTGGCGTGCATCGCGCTGGATGTGGCCGTAGAGCTCGCTCACCGCATTGCGCCCGCCCTCGATGGCCTGCAGGAAGATGCCCCCGCCGTAGCAGAGGATGCCGGTGATGCCGCAGGTCGGGTTGAACTGGCGCGACTGCGACAGAATGGCCTCGATGGCGTCGGGGCTGGCGTCGACGGCACGGCTGGCGTAGAGCAGACGGACGAGCATGTTCAGGACCTCTGGGGAATCAGGGAAAGGAATTCGCGGCGCAGCGTCGGATCCTTCAGGAACACGCCACGCATGACCGAGTTGATC
>CALRMF020000196.1:0-5732 GCA_943369035.1 Curvibacter sp. AEP1-3 | reverse complement strand
CCGCCACCCCGAGCGCAATGCCCAGCATGGACACGCCCGAGATGAAGGAGATGAAGCCGTTGCGCCGCGTGGCCCGGCCGGCGCGGGTGTAGCGCCAACCCAGGATGAGTTCGTAGGGAATTTGCATAGGGGTTCCGTTGCCCCCGATTATTCGCGATCCGGCACCTGCCCCGGTGTCGCCGCGCATTTGCCCGGACAATAGCGCCATGCATCTCGTGATTCCGTACGCCGCCAGTGAGGACCCGGCCAGCCGTCAGGTCTGGCACAGCCTGAAGCTGCCGCAGTTGCAGTACCTGCTGCGCCAGTTGCGCGAACAAGCACCGGTCGATACGCCGGCGGTGGCGCTGACGCTGCCGCACGAACAGGTGCAGGCGGCCGAGCTGGGCCTGGACCCGCAAGCCCCGGCCTGGGCCGCGCTGCACGCGCGGCAGCTGGGCCTGGCCGGCGCGCAGCAGGAGGCCTGGGCCTTTGTCACCCCCTGCCACTGGCAGGTGGGCCAGGCGCAGGTGACGCTGCTGGCACCGGAGGAACTGGCGCTCGCGGAAGACGAGTCGCGTGCGCTGCTGGCCGCCATGCAGCCCTTCTTTGCCGAGGACGGCATCACGCTGCTGTATGACACGCCGACGCGCTGGCTGGCGCACGGCGAGGTGTTCCGGGGCTTGGCCACTGCAGCGCTGGAGCGCGCCGTGGGGCGCGATGTGGCGCCGTGGTTGCCAGCTGCGCCGCTGCTGCGTCGCCTGCAAAACGAAATGCAGATGCTGCTCTACACCCATGCCGTCAACGAGGCACGCAGCGCACGACGCGCCCTGGCGGTGAACTCCTTCTGGCTCAGCGGCAGCGGCGCGCTGCCCGGCACCGTGGCGGCACCAACGCGTCCGCTGGTGCTGGCACCCGGCCTGCAGACGGCCGCGCTGCGCGGCGACTGGGCGGCCTGGGGCCAGGCCTGGCAGGCGCTGGATGCGAACGAGCTCACCGCCCTGCGCGCGGCACTGGACGCGGGCACACCCGAGACAAGGCTGACGCTGTGCAGCGAACAACGTCGCCTCAGCTACACCTTGGCACGGCCCGGGCTGCGCCAGCGAATTACGAACCTTTTTGGCACTTCTCCCCTATCTGGATTGCCTGAAAAGCTATGAAAATAGTAGCAAGAGACATCCCGCCGCGTGCCGTCTGGACGCTGGAACAAGCTGGCGTGCACCCGCTGCTGGCGCGCCTGTACGCCGCGCGCGGTGTGGCCGCCCATGAGGAACTGGACGACGGCCTGGCCAAGCTGCTGCCGCCGACCGCCATGATGGGTACCCAGGAGGCCGCCGTGCTGCTGGCCGATGCTATGGCCAGCAACAAGAAACTGTGCATCGTGGCCGACTACGACTGCGACGGTGCCACCGCCTGCGCCGTGGGCGTGCGCGGCCTGCGCCTATTGGGCGCGAAGCAGGTCAGCTATCTGGTGCCGGACCGGGTGGTCGACGGCTACGGCCTGACGGCGCCGATCGCCCAGCGCGTCAAGGCCAGCGGCGCCGACGTTCTGATCACGGTGGACAACGGGATCGCCAGCGTGGACGGCGTGCGCGTCGCACGCGAGCTGGGCCTGCAGGTGCTGGTGACCGACCACCACCTGCCCGGCCCCGAGCTGCCAGACGCCGAGGTGATCGTCAACCCCAACCAGCCGGGCTGCACGTTTGAGAGCAAGTCCATCGCTGGCGTTGGCGTGATGTTCTATGTGCTGCTGGCGCTGCGTGCCGAGTTGCGCCAGCGCGGCGCCTTTGACGCCGCCAGCCAGCCGAAGCTGGATACGCTGCTGCCGCTGGTGGCGCTGGGTACGGTGGCCGACGTGGTGAAGCTCGACGCCAACAACCGGCGCCTGGTGGCGCAGGGCTTGAAGCGCGTACGCGCCGGTGCCCTGCCGCCGGGCATGGCGGCGCTGTTCGAAGTGGCCGGGCGCAAGGCAGCCGCGGCCACCACCTTCGACTTCGGCTTTGCACTCGGGCCGCGCATCAACGCCGCGGGCCGCCTGTCGGACATGACGCTGGGCATCGAGTGCCTGCTGAGCAACGATCCGGCGCGTGCCGACGAGCTGGCACGCACGCTGGACGGCATCAACCGCGAGCGGCGCGAGATCGAAGGCGAGATGCGTGAACAGGCCTTCGACATTGCCGAGTCGCTGTTCGACGAAGGCGAGGCGCCGCCGCCGGCCATCTGCGTCTTCGACCCCGATTTCCACGAGGGCGTGGTCGGCATCGTAGCCTCACGCATCAAGGACAAGCTGCACCGGCCGACCTTCGTGTTTGCCGCCAGCCAGGCGCCGGGCAAGGAGCACGAGCTCAAGGGCTCGGGCCGCTCCATCCCCGGCTTTCACCTGCGCGACGCGCTCGACCTGGTGGCCAAGCGCTACCCCGGCGTGCTGCTGCGCTTCGGCGGCCACGCCATGGCGGCCGGCTGCACGATTGCCGAGGAGCATTTCGAGGTTTTCGAGCAAGGTCTCAATGAAGTGGCACAGGAATGGCTGGACGCCGCCACGCTGACGCGCCGGCTGGAGACCGACGGCGCGCTGCCGGTGGAGTACCGCCGCGCCGAGATGGTGGACGTGCTCCACCGCGAGGTCTGGGGCCAGGGTTTTGCGCCGCCGACCTTCAGCGAAGAAGTGGAAGTGCTGTCACAGCGCCTGGTGGGTGAGAAGCATCTGGCGCTGAAGCTCAAGCACCAGGGCCAGCCGGTGGACGGCATCTGGTTCGGCCACACCGAGCCGCTGCCCAACCGCGTGTTGCTGGCCTTCCGGCTCGACGCCGACGAGTGGCAGGGTGTGCGCCGGGTGCGCTTCCTGGTCGAGGGCGCCGAGGTCTGACTCAGTTCAGGAGCAGGGCACTGCGACTGGTGACCGTCTGCGCAGCGGAGCTACCCACGTTGAAGACGGCCACCACCTCCGCCAGACGCTGCGCCTGGTCGCGCAATGCGGCGGCAGCGGCGGCCGACTCTTCCACCAGTGCAGCGTTCTGCTGCGTCATCTGGTCCAGATTGGCCACCGCCTGATTCACCAGGGCTATGCCGTCGCGCTGCTCCGTCGACGACACGGTGATCTCGCCGATCAAGTCAGTCACGCGCTTGACGCTGCTGACAATCTCGTCCATGGTCTGCCCGGCCTGCTCGACCTGGCGGGAGCCCGACTCGACCGTCTCCACGGACACGCTGATCAGCTCCTTGATCTCCTTCGCGGCCTCCGCCGAGCGCTGCGCCAGACTGCGCACCTCGGCTGCCACCACGGCAAAGCCCCGTCCCTGCTCACCGGCACGGGCCGCCTCCACCGCAGCATTGAGCGCCAGGATGTTGGTCTGGAAGGCGATGCCGTCAATCGTGCCGATGATGTCGGCAATCTTGCGCGACGAGTCGGTGATGTGCTGCATGCTGTTGACCACCTGTCCGACCACCTCACCGCCGCGGCTGGCCACCTGGGCCGCCGTCACTGCGAGTTGATTGGCCTGGCGCGCCGTCTCGGCCGACTGGTTCACCGTACCGGTCAGTTCCTCCATGCTCGACGCGGTCTGCTGCAGGTTGGATGCCGTCTGCTCGGTACGCACCGACAGGTCATGGTTGCCGTTGGCAATCTCGGTCGAGGCGGTGGACACGGCATCGACGCCTCCCCGTACCTCCGACACCAGCCCGCGCAGCTTGCTGACCATCTCCGACAGGGCACGTGTGAGCACGCCAAACTCGTCCTTGCGCTGGTCATTGATCTGCTGGGTCAGGTCGCCGTCCGTGATGGCCTGGGCCACCGCCACGGCGCGCTCAAGCGGGCGCGTGATGGAGCGCACCAGCAGCAGCACGAGGGCCACGCTCAAGCCGAAGACAACGACCGCACTCGCCAGCGCCACCATCTGCACCTGGCTGCGGGTCTGCTGTGCCGCCTGCCGCGCCTCATCGCGCTGTTTTCCCTGCAGGACAACGTACTTGTCGATGGCATCCAGGTACTGCGCCACCAGCGGCTTGAATTCCTTGTCGTGGAACTCCTGTCGCGCCGCGGGATGACCTGATGTCTTCAGCTCGGCCACCTTGTCACCCACGCCGCGCACCTTGACGCGCGTGCTGGCGACATAGGCCAGGGCCTCCTTGTCGGCCGGCGCGCTGGCGCCCTTGGTGATGCGTTCCTGAACGGGCGTGATGCGCGCAGTCAGTGCGGCCACTCGTGCATCGAAATCCTTCTGCAGCACTTCGTCCGTTGTGACCAGACTCGCCATGGACATGGTGACCGCCAGTTCCGCCAGACCCCGCCAGGTGGCCGCATTGGTGATCGAGTCCTCGTACTTCTGTATCAGCTGCTCCGCTTCATCCACCGCCTGCCGAGTCCGCACTTGCGTCCAGAAAGCCACGGTGAACATGAGCAGCAGCAGACCCAGGATCACACCCCACAGTTTGTACGCCACGCGCAAGTCATTGAACTTCATTTGCGGCCTCTTTCTGTCGCTGAGTCAAGGTTGGGAACACGACTTCGGGTCAGTTCTCGAACCCGAGCAATTAACCCTAGTTTTTATAGGATATTTTTCAAAACTATCAAAGTCAAGATTGACTCCTGCGCGACACCTTTCGACGTCAGTCAACGCGGGACAACAAGCGCCAGGCGCGCAGGGAGGGGCCGCCCGTCAAGAGGCGGTCAGACCGCGGCGATGCGGTTGCGACCTTGGCTCTTGGCCAAGTAAAGCGCTCGGTCGGCGCGCGCCAGCAACTCGTCAATATCGGTCTCATCGGGCCGGTTAACGGTCACGCCGATGCTGACCGTGATGGCCGGCAAGCCCTCGCTGACCCTGGCCACCGCCGCGCGGATGCGCTCGGCCACCACCAGCGCGGACTCCGGGGGCGTATCAGGCAGCAGCAGGATGAACTCTTCACCACCAAAGCGCCCCAGCTGGTCCGGCCGGCGCAGCTGATCGCGCACGCGGGTGACAAAACTGACCAGCACGCGGTCGCCCGTCATATGGCCGTAGGTGTCGTTGATGGTCTTGAAGTGGTCCAGGTCCAGCATCAGCAGTGCCATGCGGTGGCCGTGGCGACGGCAGCGCTCCAGTTCCCGTTCGCAGGCTTCGATCAGGCTGCGGCGGTTCAGCGCATTGGTGAGCGAGTCATGCGAGGCGGAGTGTTCGAAGGTCTCGCGCAGCCGGTCGCTGGCCAGCAGGATCAGCCCCAGGCCGAGGGCCAGGATCAGCATGGCGTTGGCCGCGATGTAGAGGGTCTGCACCCGCGTCGGCTCCAGCAGCCCCTCATCCGGCAGGGGCAGCAGCGCCGTCAGCAGGCGCAGCGCAATCACGCCGGCGTGCAGCAGCAGCACCACCACGGTATAGCGGGTGGAAAACACCTCGGGCCCGCGCCGCCAGACCAGCCAGGCCATGGACAGCTGCAGCGCCGCCCAGACCGCGTTCACCAGCACCACACGGGTGTTGAAATCGGGCTCATTCAGCGTGTACCACGCCAGGGTCGGAGCGAGCAGCAGCAGCACGCCAGCCCATCGACGCCACGACAACGCCAGACCGAAGAACCGCTGCAGGCCAAAGTGAAACATCGCCACGCCTGCGAGCAGCAGCAGGTTGGCGCCGACGATGGACAGCAGGTCCGGCAGCACGCCCCGCCCGCCAAACAGGAAGGTCGAGCTGAAGGACAGCAGCCCGGCAACGGACCAGAGCCCCAGCCCGCGGATGGTGCGCGGGTAGCTCAGGCGCAGGAACAGCATCACGACCGACAGCATCACG
>CALRMF020000195.1:0-5741 GCA_943369035.1 Curvibacter sp. AEP1-3 | reverse complement strand
TACACGCGGTTGGGTTCGTTCTGCCGCAGGTCGTTGCGGGCAATCTGATGCTCCGCAATCGCGTACTTGCGCGAGGTTGCGGCGGGCGTGCCTTCGGCCACTTCCGGGTCCACATTGACCGCCACGATGGACACCGTGTAGTCGCTGTTCAGGTAGATCTCGAAGGTACGAAACTGCTGCGGAAAATGCTGCAGCGAAGAGGTCTCCACCTGCCAGAAGCTCTTCTCAGGCACGAGCTGGGTGCGGGCTTCGTCGCGGTAAGCGGGCAGCGCCTTGACCGTGTTCAAGTGCCGGTGGCCAGCCATCCACATCAGCAGGTTGGGCGTGTCCTGCAGTTTGCGGATCAGGTCGGGCAGCTTGACCGCGTTGTCCATGACCGCATGCGGATCATTCTGGGACGGGGTTGCCTGCCCTTTGGGGTTCCACCACTCCATCAAGCTGCCGCTGGCGGCCACGGCAATCGGGACGTGCGCTGCAATCACCATCAGCTGATTGGCGGCCTGGCCGGCGTCGAGCTCGGCCTGCAACCATTTCCAGCGCACCTCGTCCAGGAAACCGTGTCCGTGAATGTCGCGGGAGCCATCGGTTTCCAGCTGGGTGTTGTCCAGCACGATGATCTTGAGCGGAATGTCCGACTTGGGGACAAAGCTGTAGCAGGCGAACCCGTCCTGGCTGCGGCGCAAGGCCTCCGGTACCAGGCCAAAGCCATGGCCCTTGGGAAGGGTCGAGGTGTTGAAGAATTCTGCAATCCATTCGCTGCGCAGCAGGGCGCGCCGGTCGGGGTCGGCTGCCACCTTGGGGGGAGATGGGAAGTCTTCCTTCTTGCCCGCGTAGCGGATGGCGCCATAGGGACTGGCGCCGTCAATGACGCCCATGTAGAAGGTGTTGCCCACGACGCCGGTGACCGGGTCGTTCTGGGTCGCTTTCGAGGTCCCGCTCAGGCTGGTTTTCATGTCATAGATCACCGGTGGCAAGGCCATGGGCGTGGAGACGGATGCGTTGGGGATGAGCACATTGCCAACCGCCCAGACCTGATCGCTGACGTAGCTTTCGCGGATCTTGAGTGAGGGGTCGGCATCTACCGGTACCGAGCCGATGTAGAAGTGATCATGGTTGCCCAGCACCTGGTACCACGGGATGGACTTGTTGAGTCCGGCCGCCTGGAAAGGCCGCTGGAAATCCACCGTGTCCTCGCCCAGGTGCGCACCCGAACTCGGCCTGATGGGTTTGCCGTCGATCACGTCGAGGTACCAGCGCAGTTCGTTGTAGCGGCCGCTGTCGCAAACGTCGCCCAACGAGATGCCGAAGTCGAACGGGCTCCGCTCGTGCAGCGCATTGGCGGTCTGGATGGCGGCGTCCAGCAGCTGGGTGGTGTACATCATCACGGGCGAGTAGATCGAGGTCATCTCGCCGCCGCGGACCGAGTCGGCTTGCTGGATGTAGATCAGCTGGTTCGGCGCTTCCTTGTCCGTGATGTGGATGTCGGTCATGGCAAAGAAATTGGCCAGCCGCTTGCGTTTGGCCGGCACCGCGTAGCTGCCGGCATTGGCCAGCAAGTCATAGCGTGGCACGACAGGAAGACCGCCAGCAAGTCGATACTTCCCGTAGCCGTATTTGTCGTAGTCCTGCACCTGGCTCATTTCCGTGGCATGCAGGCCCTTGTTCGACTTGGGCTTGTCGATGGTCGCCGGAAGGTCGAAGGCCAGCATCTGCTCGGTCGTTTTCTTGACCTTGCGCCCGTCGATCGGATAACTGCGCAGCCGATGGCTAGTGCCGCTCTGGGCCGCCGAGAAAGGTGCCCCGGAGAGCCCGGCCGCGACCGCGAACGAGTACTTGACGAATTGACGTCGGTCCAACCCTGTGCTGTGTGTTAGCGCATCAGTTGCAGGCTTTGTCGAAGTTGTCTGGGCGGTGACAGGTTTCATTACAACTTTCTTCGATGGGAGGTATTCAAGGTGCAGAACCAGTTGGCCTTTGATCAAATTACACCACTTGGACAGTCTGTCGCCATCTGACGAGAATCAAGAGAAGTTAGTCTGTTAGCTCAAGAGCAACGGATTCACCCGCACCGCTCCACTCCGCGTAGAATCCCAACCGCTCCGGGGTGCAACCCTGCCGGCAACGGCAGCGTGGCTGAGATGGTGAAACCGAACCCGCGAACTTGAATCGGATCATGCCGACGTAAGAAGAGCTGTCAGGACCCGCGTCCCGTCCCTGCCACCCCTTTCGGAGCACCCACGCCCGGCCCCGGCCAGGCACACCACCGGAAGAGGGCGAACGTGAACCACATTTCCACTGCGACGCAAGCACCCGCCAGCGGCACCGACGCGCTGGTGGCCGACCTGCTGGCCTTCATCGGCCGGCCCGACGCGAGCGACGATGCCTTCAACGCGCTGGCCCTGCGCCTGTTTGCGCACCAGTTCCAGCACAACGCCGCCTTTCAGAAGTTCTGTCAGCAGCGTGGCCGCACGCCGCGCACCGTGAAAAGCTGGCGCGACATTCCGGCCGTGCCCATCAACGGCTTCAAGGACCTCACGCTCAGCTGCATACCCCCTGACATCTGCGAACGCGTCTTCATGACCAGCGGCACCACGCGCGGCGACGTGAAGGGCCGGCACTACCACCCGCACTTGCAGGTGTACGACCTGTCGATGACGCGCAACTTCCGCGCCCGCTTCATGGCCGGTGCTGAGCGCATGCGTATGGGCATCCTGTTCCCCGACGAGCAGCTCATGCCCAACTCCTCGCTGGCGCATTACCTGGCGCTGGCATTGCATGCGTTCGGCACGCCCGCCAGCCGCTATTTCCTGGACGCCCACGGCCTGCAGGTGGAGGCGCTGTGCGCCACGCTGGCCGAGGTGCAGGCCAGCGGCGAGCCGTTCGCCCTGCTGGGTGCCAGCTACAGCTTTGTGCACCTGATGGACGCACTGCAGTCGCGTGGGCTGCAGTTCCGCTTGCCGGCCGGCAGCCGCCTGCTGGACACCGGCGGCTTCAAGGGCCAGTCGCGCGAGATGGACATGGAAGATTTTTACGGGCAGCTCTCGTCCACCTTCGGCGTGCCGCGCAGCGCCTGCATCAACATGTACGGCATGACCGAGCTCAGCACCCAGTTCTACGACGACGGCAATGCCGTGCTGCCGGCCATCAAGTCCGGCCCGGCGTGGATCCGCAGCCGCGTGCTGGACCCGCTCACCGGGTTGGAAGTGCCGGCCGGCGAGCGCGGCATCCTGGCGCACACCGATCTGGGCAACTTCAATTCCGTCGTCACCATCCTGACGGAAGACGTGGGCGTGGCGGTGGACGGTGGCTTTCTGCTGTTGGGCCGCGCCCAGGGGGCGCAGGCCAAGGGCTGTTCGCTGGCGGTGGACGAATTTTTGCAGGCAGCACGGTCATGAAGATTCACGCGGGCTATCTGCCGGGCCTGCCGGCCGATCAGGTGCAGTGGCACACGCTGACCTTCGGCGAGGGTGCGCAGCGCGTGGACGTGGCGGTGCCGCAGCTCACGCCGGCGCAGCTGAGCGCGCTGGCGGCGCACGTGCGCACGCAGGGCGGCGCCCAGCTCAAGGCCATGCCCTTGTCGCAGGTCATTGCCGCCATCGACCGCGCCATCGAACGCCTGCTGAACGTGGCCGACCCGTATCGCCTGGAGCTGGAGCTGCTGCTGCCGCGCATCACCGGCTTCGATGCCGAGATGGTGCGCCTGGGCCTGAACGCCTACCTCAAGACCTTCCGCGCGCCGCAGCTGCAGCGTTTTGTGGCGGAAGACTTTGCCAACCCCAAGGTGCTGGACGAGTTCCAGCCCGCGGCCAAGGGCGGCATGGTGCGCGCCTTCGGGCCGGAGCTGCTGGCGCATGTGTGGGCCGGCAACGTGCCCGGGCTGCCGCTGTGGAGCCTCGTGTGCGGCCTGCTGGTCAAGGCGCCGGCGGTGGGCAAGGTGGCCAGCGCCGAGCCGCTGTTTGCCGCGCTGTTTGCACGCCTGTTGGCCGAGGTGGAGCCGCGGCTGGCGCAGGCGCTGGCCATCGTCTGGTTCAAGGGCGGCGACACGGCCAGCGAGCGCGCGCTGTTTGGCGCGGCAGACGTGGTGCTGGCCTACGGTGGCAACGCCACGCTGGCCGCGCTGCGTGAGCAGGTGCCCATCACCACGCGCTTCCTGCCGCACGGCCACAAGCTCAGCGTGGGGCTGGTGTCGGCCACGGCGCTCGATGCCCAGCGCCTGCCGGCCGTGGCCCGCGCCGCCGCGCTGGACGTGGTGCGCTACGAGCAGCAGGGCTGTTATTCGCCGCACACCTTCTATGTGGCGCGCAGCGGGCGCATCAGCCCGCAGGAATTTGCCCAGGCGCTTGCCGGGCAACTGGCCGCGCTGCAGCACAAGTTCGTGCGCCGCCCGCTGACGCTGGAAGAAGCCGCCGGCGTGGCGGCCTGGCGCCAGGGGCAGGAGCTGCAGGGTTATGCCAGTGCCGCGGTGCAGCTGCTGGGTGACGCCGAGGCCCCCTGGGCCGTGGCCTATGCCGAGCAGGCCGGCCCGCTGCAACCCTGCGCGCTCAACCGCACGGTGCAGGTGCAGGCGGTGGACGCGCTGCGTGACGCGGTGCCGTTGCTGGCCGCGCAGCGCGAGGTGCTGCAGACGGTGGGCGTCGCCGCCGCGCCGCAGGAACTGCACGTCCTGGCCGGCCCGCTGGGCGAGGCCGGCGCCACGCGCCTGTGCGCGCTGGGCCGCATGACCGCGCCCGAAGCCGGCTGGCACCACGACGGCCGCTTTTCGCTGCTGGACCTGGTGCGCATGGTGGAGCTGGAAGCCTCGGCCGAAGACGCGGCCGAGCAGTTTGCACCGTACAAGGACTGACCATGAGTGTGGCGCCCTTCCTCGACATGCGGCAGGTGAGCTACACCTTCCCCGGCTGGCCGCCGGTAGTGCAAGGCGTGGACTGGGACATTGCGCCGGGTGAATTCCATTGCCTGGTGGGACGCAGCGGCTGCGGCAAGACCACGCTGCTCAAGCTGGCCGCCGGCCTGCTGCGGCCTGATGCCGGGCAGGTGCTGCTGCAGGGCCAGTCGGTGGCTGCGCCCGGCCCGGGCACCGGTTTTGTGTTTCAGCAGCCCACGCTGCTGGACTGGCTGACCGTGCGCGACAACGTGCTGCTGCCCATCAGCCTGCAACGCACGCCCACGGCGGATGACGTGGCGAGTGCCGCGCAGCTGTTGGCACAGCTCGGCCTGGGCGCCTACCTCGACCACCACCCGCGCCAGCTCTCGGGCGGGCAGCAGAGCCGGGTGGCGATTGCGCGCGCCTTGCTGCCGCAGCCACCCATCCTGCTGATGGACGAACCCTTCGCCGCGCTGGACGCCATCACGCGCGAGGAACTGCAGGACGAGCTGCAGCGCATCTGCCGTGCGCGCGGCACCTCGGTGTTTTTTGTCACGCACGACATCAACGAGGCGGTGTACCTGGCCGACCGCGTGGCGGTGATGGAAGCCGGCCACATCCGGCACGACATCCGCGTCGAGCTGCCGCGCCCGCGCTCGCAGGCCCTGCGCTACAGCGCCGCCTTCAACGCCATCTGCGCCGAACTGCGCCAGGCCATGGACGGGGAGGGCGATGTATGAGCCGCCATCCGCGCCTGTTCGCATTGCTTCTGCTGCTCGTCCTTCTGTTCGTGTGGGAATGGTCGGTGTCGGCCTTCAAGTTCTCGCCGCTGGTGCTGCCGGCACCGAGCGTGATCGCTGCGGCGCTGTGGCGCGGC
>CALRMF020000194.1:0-5809 GCA_943369035.1 Curvibacter sp. AEP1-3 | reverse complement strand
AATTCCAGGGCACGCCGGTGTTCGTGAAGGACGTGGCCACGGTCGCCTTCGGCTCCGAGGTACGCCAGGGCGCCATCATCAAGGACGGGCAGACCGAATCGGTGGCCGGCATCGTGCAGATGATCCGTGGCGGCAACGCGCGTGAGGTGGTGACGCGCATCAAGGCCCGGGTGAAGGAGATCAACGAGAAGCAGATGCTGCCCGACGGCCTGCAGATCGTGCCCTTCTACGACCGTTCGGACCTCGTCAACACGGCCATGAAGACCGTGGCCAAGGTGCTGGCCGAGGGCATCCTGCTGGTGGTGGTCATCCTCTTCGTCTTCCTCGGGGATGTGCGCTCCAGCATCATCGTGGTGGCCACGCTGGTGCTGACGCCGCTGCTGACCTTCTTCGTCATGAACCGCATCGGCTTGAGCGCCAACCTGATGTCACTGGGCGGTCTGGCCATCGCCATCGGCCTCATGGTGGACGGTGCGGTGGTGGTGGTGGAGAACGCCTTTGCCCGCCTGGGCGATCCGGCCAACGCCGGCAAGTCCAAGCCGCGCGTGATCTTCGAGGCCGCCAGCGAGGTGGGCAAGCCCGTCTTGTACGGCGTGGGCATCATCATCCTGGTCTTTCTGCCGCTGCTGAGCCTGCAGGGCATGGAAGGCAAGATGTTCGCGCCGCTGGCTTTGACGATCGCGATCGCCCTGACCATCTCGCTCGTGCTCAGCTTCACCATGAGCCCGGTGCTGTGCAGCTACATCCTCAAGGGCGGTGCCGAGCATGACACCTGGCTGCTGCGCAAGATGAAGGGCCCCTACCTGCGCATGCTGCACTGGTCGTTGGCGCAGCCGAAGAAGGTGCTGGCGGGCGCCTTGCTGGCGCTGGCGGGCAGCTTTGCGCTGGTGCCCTTCCTCGGTACGGCATTCATCCCGACCATGCAGGAAGGCTCGATCACGCCGGTGATCGTGCGCGTGCCCAAGATCTCGATCGAGGAGTCGATCAAGCTGGAAAGCCAGGCCATGGCGGCCATCAAGACCGTGCCCGAAGTGCAGACGGTGGTCTCGCGCCTGGGCCGCGGTGAATCCGCCGCTGACCCCGGGCAGCCGCACGAGTCCGACCCGATCGTGATGCTCAAGCCACGCAGCCAGTGGCGCGACGGCTACACCCAAGAGGACATTGCCGACGAGATCCGCGACAAGATCCGCTTCCTGCCAGGGGTCGAGATCGCCATCAGCCAGCCGATTGCCGCGCGCGTCGATGAAATGGTGTCGGGCGTGCGCTCGCAGGTGGCAGTCAAGATCTTTGGCGACGACCTCGACGAATTGCGCAAGACCGGCGACGCGGTGGCGGCCGCCCTCATGGCCACGCCGGGCGCCACCGACCTGCGGGTGGAGCGCGTCAGCGGTCAGGAATACCTCACGATCCAGATCGACCGCGCGGACATTGCCCGCTACGGCATCAACGTGGAGGATGTCAACGCCCTGATCGAGATCGCCGTGCAGGGCAAGGTGGCGACCCAGGTCTACGAGGGCGAGCGCCGCTTCGATACCGTGGTGCGCCTGCCTGCCGCCTACCGCTCGGACGTCGAGTCGATCGGCAACCTGGTGCTGCGCGCGCCTACCGGCGCCATCGTGCCCTTGCGGGACGTGGCGCAGATCACGCTGGGCGACGGGCCGGCACAGGTCAGCCGCGAAGGCGGCAAGCGCCGACTGGTCGTGGGTGTCAACGTGCAGGGGCGCGACCTGGGCGGTTTCGTGGCCGAGGCGCAGGCGCGCATCGAACGTCAGGTGAATCTGCCCAGTGGCTATTACCTGTCGTGGGGCGGCCAGTTCGAGAACATGGAGCGCGCCATTGACCGCCTGTCGCTGATCATCCCGATCACCATCGCCGCCATCTT
The DNA here is from genome assembly GCA_943369035.1 of Curvibacter sp. AEP1-3. Taxonomy (GTDB): domain Bacteria; phylum Pseudomonadota; class Gammaproteobacteria; order Burkholderiales; family Burkholderiaceae_C; genus Hylemonella. The sequence goes on along the minus strand of CALRMF020000194.1, from coordinate 3,927 downwards.
CTTCCTGCTGTTCATGCTCTTCAACTCGGTGCGCTATGCGACACTGGTCATCACCGTGCTGCCCCTGGCGGCCATCGGCGGGCTGGTGGCGCTGGCCCTGAGCGGGGAATACCTGAGCGTGCCGGCAGCGGTAGGCTTCATCAACCTGTGGGGCATTGCCGTGCTCAACGGCGTGGTGCTCGTCAGCTTCATCCGTGAGAAGCGCGAGCTGGGCCTGTCCACCGACGAGGCCATCCTGGAGGGCTGTACCCACCGCTTCCGCCCCGTCATGATGACGGCCATGGTCGCCTTGTTGGCACTCATCCCGATGCTGTTTTCCACCGGACCGGGTTCCGAAGTCACGCGCCCGCTGGCGGTGGTGGTGATCGGCGGACTGTTCTCGTCCACCAGCCTCACGTTGTTGCTGGTGCCCGTGCTGTACCGCTGGTTCGAGGAAAAGGAAATCGAGGCTTAGGAACGTATTGGAGACGTACCATGAAACAGATGAAAGAGATTCGCGCCATCGTTCGCCCCAACCGTCTGCCGCTGCTGCGTGAGGCCTTGCGTGGCATCCCCAACTTTCCTGGCCTCACCATGCTCAAGGCCGAGGGTTTCACGGCGCCGGCCGCTGTGGGCAAACGCACCGTGCGCGAGGAGCTGACCGACTACACGCCCAAGGTCATGGTCACCGTGCTGGTCGATGACGACATGGTGGAGGAGATCCGCAACACCATCATCATGATCTGCAGCACCGGCCAGATTGGTGATGGCCTGGTCTGGACCGTGCCGATTGACACCATGCACCGCATCCGCAACGGCTCGGACATGCTGGCCGAAGAGTAAGTTTTACGAAGGGTGGCGTGGCCGCTGCTGGCTGCGTCAGAAGCGATACGCCGCGTTGACCCAGAGCTGTGGGTTGTTGTCGCGCGTGTCGCTCTCGGGCTTGCCTCCGGCCTGGCGCCAGGCCAGCGTGGCGTCCAGGTTCCACGGCCCCTGCTGCGCACGCAGGCCGACGCCGCTGCCGCTGAGGAGGCGGTGGTTGTTGCCGGCCTGCCAGGGCCGCGCATTGGTGCGGATTTCGCCGGCGTCGTAGAAGACGTAGGGCGTCACCATGCCGAGGCGATAGCGCGCTTCGAGCTGGAGCAGCCAGCCCTGGTCGCCAAAGCTTTCGCCCACTGGGTAGGCGCGCACACCGCTGGGGCCACCCAGGCCAAAGCGCTCGGACGAGTCTAGGTTCTTCTCGGTCCACTGCATCGACGCGCGGCCGAACAGCGTGAGTTCGTTGTCCACCGCCTGCAGGCGGGCGATGTCGAAGTTGAGCTTGGTGAAATGGCCTTCGGTGCGGGCGCTGGTCTGGTCGGTGGCGCGCAACGTGGCATCCAGCCACAGCTGCCCGGAGGTCCAGCTCAGGGCGCCGTAGGTTATGCCGCCGCCGGCCAGGTTATCGCGGCGGTCGAAGATCAGCGTCAGCGGCAGCGCATCGCTGGACTTGCGGTTGTCCGTGCTGGCCGAGCCCTGGCGGTCGTTGAGGGATTTGTGTTGCCAGCTGCCGCTGAGCGTCACGTTGGCCTGCTGCGAGCGCAGCAGCGGATAGCTCAGCCCTGCGGTGGTCACGCGGGCATAGCCGGTGGCGTCCAGGTTGGCGAAATCGCTGCCGAGCTGGTACGAGGTGTGCGCGTAGCCCAGTTGCCCGCGCAGGCCAGACGTGCCCAGCGGTGCGTTGTAGCCCACGCTGCCCAGCCACAGGTTCTGCTCGGTGCCGAGCAGGCGCAGCGTGATCTGGTCGCCCAGCACGAAGGGGCTGTTGATATCGAGGTTGGCGCGCGCGCGGTGCTGGCCGGTGTAGCGGTTGCCGTGGTTGTCGATGCCCACCTCGCCGGCCACGGCCTGAGTGCGCTCGATCTTCACCTCCAGATCGCCGGTGCCGACGTCCTGCCCGGGGCGGATGATGGGCGTGGCGCGAATGCCCGGCTGGTCGTCCAGGATCAGGGCGATGCGCTCCAGCGAGCGGCTTTCGATCACGTCGCTGCCCTTGAGCTTGAGCGGCGCCAGAAAGGCCTGCGCGGCCTCGGCCAGCGGTGTGTCGCCCACTGCCTGCACCTTGCCGTAGCGGCCCTCCACCACCTCGATGCGCAGTGTGCCGTCCTGCATCGACTGCGCCGGAATGACGGCGCGCGCGAACGGATAGCCGTTCGCACGGTAGTGCTCGGTGATGCGGTTAGCCAGGCCGCGCAGACCCGCTAGATCAAATGACTCCCCGCGAACCTCACCCAGTAGGGGTAGCAGCGTTTCGTTGTTGAAGACGGTGTTGCCGCTCAGGCCGATGCCTTGCAGCGTGACCTTGGGGCCGCCGGGCAAGGTTTCTGCAGGCAGCGGCGACTGCAGATTGAGTTCGGGCGCAGGGCGCGGCAGTGGCAGTGCTGAAGGGGCAATTTCCTGCAGCGTGCGTCCGGCGTCCGGTGCGGTCTGCGCCAGCACGTGCGGACTGTTGCAGAGCAGTGCTGCAGCCAGTGCGAGTCGACTGGCCGTGCCAGTGGAGGGGCGGTATGTCATGGGATCGAGAGGTCTTGGGCTAAAGCGTGACGGTCACAACGCGGGGAGATCAGCTCCCGTCATCTACTCCGGCTGCCGGCAGCTTGATGCCGCCGTTCATGACGAACACCTTGAGCATGCCGTTCGGATCGGTCTGCCCAGCGACCTGCGTCGCGCCCGGGACGCTGCTGCCTTCGTTGCTGTTGCCCGAGGTGTTGCCCTCGGAAGCGCCGGGCGTGCCGCCTGCGCTGCCCGAAGCGGGTGTGGCTGGGGTTCTGGCCGGCGGCGTGTTCACCGCGACCACTTCCAGGCTGCCGATGGTCACCGGGCCGATGCGGCCGGCGCCCGGTGCGCTCACGGGCGGCAAGGCCACCTGGGCCAGCACCGGGCGCGCCGCCGCTGCGGGGGTGACGTTGTTGCCTGCGATCGTGACCTGCTGGGCGTTTTCCACCGCGGCCACGCGCGGGGTAGACGGTTGGGTGGTTGTGGTGGTGGTCGGGGCCGGCGCGGGCGCGGGCGCCGGCGTCGTGACGCCGGCCGACTCGCTGACCGAGGTCACTACCGAATTGATCTGGGCCGCCGGGGAGGCTGCGTAGTACCAAGTCATTCCGTCGGTCTGGCCCGGCGTCAGGTTGGGCAGGCGGATGAAGAGCGCGTAGGAGCCGTCTTCCGGGCCGCGCCAGATGGCGGAGCTGCGCGGGTTGATACCGGTGGCGTTGGTGAAGCTGCAGCAGCGCGCGATCGAGGTGTCGGCACCGTCGGAGGTGGAGTAGAACAGAATGGCTGCGCCTTCCCCGGTGTCGAACTCGGTGATCTTCAGCGCCTTGGCCTGGTCGGTCTGCACCGTGATCTGCTCGAAGCCGTTGCCAGTCAGGTTGCCCTTGTACTTGTACTGCGAGTCGCGCGTGGCGACATAGTCGTCCTGGGTGCCGACCCACAGCCGCAGGTTGCTGGCCGCAGACGCGCCGACATTGGTGAGGTTGGTGTCGATCTTTACGAAGGACGCCCCGGACGACAGCGTGTAGGTGTTGTCCACCTTGACCGCTTCGCCGCCGGCAAAGTTCAGCGTCACGCTGGAGACGATGACGCCGGTGCCTTCGCGGTAGCCCGAGATGTCGAAACGGCGGTTCGTGATCGCGCCGGCCAGGTTGGTCTGGCTGTCGAGCAGCGAGCCGTTGCGGTTCCAGCTGTCAGTGCCATCGCCGCCGGCACCCACTTCCATGTTCAGCGCATAGCTGCTGTAGGTCAGCTTGTACCAGGCGTTGCGCGTCTGCCCACCAACCACCGAGGTGTTGTCGAAGTACCAGGGCTGCTCCAGCAGGCCGTTGCTGTTGAGCGAGGCCTGGCTGCCGTTGCCAAAGCGCAGGCTGCCGTTGTTGAACACCAGGTTGTTGGTCGCACCACTGCTGCCTTTCT
>CALRMF020000193.1:0-5820 GCA_943369035.1 Curvibacter sp. AEP1-3 | reverse complement strand
AACTGCTCGCACCGAACTATTCCGACCTGTCCGACCCGCGGCCGATCTTCGACTGGATGCAGGTCATCCGCAAACGCGCGGTGGTCTACGTGGGGCTGGATGCGCTGTCCGACGCCGAAGTCGCGGCGGCGGTGGGCAACTCGATGTTCAGCGATCTGGTCTCGGTCGCCGGCCACATCTACAAGTTCGGCGTCGACGACGGGCTGCCCGGCGCCGCGGCGGGCGCCAAGATTCCGATCAACGTCCACGCCGACGAATTCAACGAACTCATGGGCGACGAGTTCATTCCGATGGTCAACAAGGGCGGCGGTGCCGGCGTGCAGGTGACGGCCTACACGCAGACCTTGAGCGACATCGAGGCCCGCATCGGCAATCGTGCCAAGGCCGGCCAGGTGGTCGGCAACTTCAACAACCTGTTCATGCTGCGCGTGCGCGAGACCGCCACCGCCGAGCTGCTGACGCGACAACTGCCCAAGGTCGAGGTGTACGCCACGGCGCTGATGAGCGGCGCCACCGACAGCTCCGATCCGCACGGCAATACCGCGTTCACGTCCACCACCCCGGACCGCATCAGCAGCAACAGCGTGCCGGTGATCGAGCCGGCGCATGTGGTGGCGCTGCCCAAGGGGCAGTGCTTCGCGCTGACCGAGGGCGGCAACCTCTGGAAAGTCCGCAGGCCGCTGCCTCCGCCCGACCCCGACGAAGCCATGCCGAAGGATCTGCAGGAGCTGGCCGGCTACATGCGACAGCACTACGTCGAGGCAGGAGACTGGTGGGAGAACCAAGGCATCCCCGGCCTGCAGGACAAGGCGCTGCCCGACGACCTGCTGGACGACTTCAAGCAGATGGCCGCGGCTGAAGAGGCCGAAGCATGAGCGATCCGGCCGTCGCGGCACAGCGCCAGCAGCAACGACAGCAAGGCCTGATCGCCAGCCTGGTCACGCTGCCGTTCCGCTTCTTCGGCGTGCTGTGCGGCGCGCTGCTGCTGTGCATCCTGATCGAATGCGTCGGCATGCACTTCTTCTGGCCCGAGCAGGGCTGGCGCCACGCGCAGGGCATGCTGCACTACGAGCTGGATCAGCTTTCCACGCATTTCACCCGCAGCGCGCTGGTGCAGGAGCCGGGGCGCACCGCGCACCGGCTGGTCGAGCAGGGCTACGACTGGCTGTTCGTGAAAAGCGGTCTGCTGGACTGGATACGCGACGCCTCGGCGCAGGCCAGCGCCGGCAGCCATCGTCCGACCAAGGATTTCCGCTACTACATCGGCTTGGTCTATGTGAACGTGGAGAGCTACCTGATCGCGGCGGCCTATACGACGCTGGTCTTCCTCGTGCGGCTGCTGGTGCTGTGCCTGACCCTGCCGCTGTTCCTGATGGCCGCCTTCGTCGGGCTGGTCGACGGCCTGGTGCGCCGGGACATCCGCCGCTTCGGCGCGGGACGCGAGTCGGGGTTCATCTATCACCGCGCCAGGGCCAGCCTGATCCCGCTGGCCGTGCTGCCGTGGGTGACTTACCTGGCACTGCCGGTCAGCGTGAACCCGCTGCTGATCCTGCTGCCCAGCGCGGCACTGCTCGGCGTGGCGGTGTGCATTGCGGCGGCGACGTTCAAGAAGTATCTCTAACCGATCACTGGACTGGCGCTACACACTACGAGCTTCATCGACCCACGGGTCATGGCGACGTAAAGGTTCTGTGCGCTCATACCCTCGATATTTAGCAGCACCGCAACTTCCGCTTCCAGCCCCTTGAGCAACAGCGTGCTGCCGACGGCGCGTTTTGGTAGCGGGCGCCCCAACAGCCGGTTCTCTTCCCGCACGCGCCGGGCCGCCTCTGCCAGAGGGACGGCCCCCGACGAGGCTTCTCGGAGCGCCTTGAGCACCCCGTAGAGGATGGCCGGCCGATGCACACGCACGTTCGGCAGTGCCCGCAATTCCGACAACAGCGCGGCGGCTGCAGCGAGAGAGGGCGCGCGCCCGAACGCCAGTGCGCGGCTTTCTGCCTCGTTCGGAGGATTCCTTGCAGTTCCCTTTGCCAACGACTGCAGGCGCCGCGTCAACTCCGCCACGCCCACATTGGTCATGACGCTCTGTGCCAGCGCCAGCAACTGCGCGAGGGCATTCGGTGCCCCCACTTCAAAGCTGCTGGCGAAGGCGATGAGGTCTTGCAGATCGACGGCCTCGACCGTCGAAGCGCCCGGCGTCTGGCTCGCAAAGTTCTGCTGAGCTGCTCGGTTGCGGCTATCGGCGATGATGAGCACGCGCCCGTCAGCGGTTGGCGATGCCGTCCTCGCAGCGGCTAGGCGCTGGGCATGGTCGTTGGGTGGTACGGCCTGCATCCAGGTCACATGCTCCGGTGGCCCACTACGCAGATCCACCGACTGCCCCGCCGCCAACAACCGGCGGGCCTCCAGCAACCATTGTCCCAGCGCTTCCGCGCCGGCGTTGCGCCATCGCCAGGGCGTTGCCAGTTCCCCGATGACAGGAAAATGCGCGCACACGTGCTGGTTCCAGTCGGCCAGCGCATTGCCCCGGAACCCGAAGATCGCCTGCATGGGGTCGCCCAGCACGCAGGTCGGCAAGATCAACGAGAGGAAATAGACGATGTAGTGCTGAGGCACCGAACAATCCTGGTACTCATCCACGATCAGATGCGCATATGAGGCTTTCAGCACCTCACTGACGTGCCCGGCTTGCAGCAGCTTCCAGGCGGCGTCGCGGATTGCCGGGTAGTCCCGCGCAGGTGCAGCCAGCCGCAGAATCTCCGGATCGTGGGCGCTGCGGCCGGGAAAGGTCGAGATGAGCCGGATGGCCCAGCCATCGATCGTGCTCAATCGATAAGCGCTGGCTGGCACACCGGCGCGGTCCAGCCGGCCACGCAGGGCCGCAACCCCGGCGTTCGTGTGTGTCAGCACGAGGATGGGCTTGTTGCCCCGATGACCGGCAAGCGCGTGGGCAATCAGCTGTGTCTTGCCGCAGCCGGCCGGTGCGGTGACGGTTCCGCGTTGGATTGCACGAAGGTCGATTTCAACGTGGTCCATCAGTGGCCCACCCGAATACCTGGTCCATCAGAGCGCGGAAGCCCTGATCGCAAAGATGCAGGTCCGGTGCAACGATGGTCCTCGCCACGTCCTCCATCCACGAGATTTGCTTGAACCAGCCAGCTTTTCGGATGCGCGCCGCCTGACCAAGAATGGCCCTGCGTTCGGCCGACAGGAGGCCGGTGTTCTGGATCTCGTCCCAGATCTGCTGGAAGGTGAGCGTGTTGTTCGAGACAGTGCGCAGGTGTTCGACGATCAGGTCGCCATGCAATTCGTTGGCATAGCCGATCAGCCTCTGGCAGGCAGCCGGCGTGAGACTTCCGAACAGCTCGTCCTCCAGCGCCCGGCCCGCGCGGTAGGCGACGACGGTGCCACCGTTCTCGACAAAAGCCTGCTCGACCGCAGGTGTGGGCTTCTTGTCGTCGTCGCGCAGCACCATCACCCGGTAGCCCAGAGACTGGAACGCGGAGGCGCGCGCATACGGTCGATCCGGCTCCCCGCCACCGCAGTCGACGAGCGCCACGCCCAATGCAGCCAGTGACGCATTCCCCTGGTCAAGCCTGTATAAGTCCAGCCCGCGCAGCAGGCCTATCTCGCTGGCTCCCTCGCACACGACCACGGAGCCAGCCAGGAAGGCCTCGGGATAGAGGCGGATCGTGCTCTGGATGTCATTGTCGGCGCCGACCAGGCGAGCCTCGTGGCCCTGAGGGCCACGGCGCAACACGAAGAGCTGGCCGCCCGACAGTTCTCTCAGTGCCACGGGTGAGTGGGTGGTGAGAAACACCTGCAGCGGAGCAGCGGCCTCCTTGGCACCGAGGGAGCCCAGGAACCGCGCGATGCGGTGCGGCTCCAGCCCGTACTCCAGTTCATCCGAGAGCACGATCGACGCCTGACCGGCCGCCTTGCGCTGCAGGCCAGCGACAAGCAGACGCGTGGACCCGACGCCCAGGCTGCGAAGCGGGATGCCGCTTTCGTTGTGCAGGGAGATGGTGCCGCCACCGAACGACACCGAATGCGAATCCAGCAGCGCCTTGGCCTTGGCGCCGATGTTGACGCCCAGCTCCTGAGCAGTGGTGGTGACGATCCCCAGCGCTTCTCCCAACTGTTGTTCGGCCTGGTCTCCGAAGGCACTCCGCGCATCTCTGGCGGCCTTGACGAGGGCGGCCGAAGCGTCGGCTCGCTCCTCCGAGATGCGGTTCAGTACGGAGCCGCGCTGCCATCCCAGGTTGAAATCCGCCAGGGCACCGATACGAGTGGGCGCCAGGGCGACGCGATCCTTCCATGCGAGCGTCTTGACGATGCCTTGCTGTGCGGCGCGGTCGGAGACAAGGGTCCACGAGGGCTCCAGGTCACTGGCGACCGTCAGGTTCAGGCAGAGCACAACCTCCGCGCCGGCAGAGGGTTCGTCTTCGACGACGCCAGTGTTGGCGTGGTATCCGCGCAGGAACGCACCGAAGCTCTCCAGCGTCCTCATGCTGTCATCGAGGTCGCCGAGCGTCAGCGTGATGCTGATTGGGGTCGTGATGTCCAGGCCGAAGAAGTCCGCATCCGAGAACGGGACATTGCGCCTGGCCCCCAGGCATAGATCAATCGCGTCCAGTACCGTGGACTTGCCGCTGTCGCCCGGGCCGATCAGGCAGTTGATGCCAGGCGTCGGGCACCAGGCCAGCAACTGGATGCCGCGGAAGTTGGCGATCTCGATCTTTCTGATTCGTACCATGGGCTGCCTCTCTGGTGATCGTGCGGCCGTGGCCACGAGTGTTGCGCGCCGGAGTGCCCGGCGAAGTCCATCATTCCCGCCGCATGGATGTCTTGCCGGAATCGCTTCTGCTCACCGAACGATCGAGGGCGACTCAATTACGCCTTGACCTCAAAGCGCAGGTAATCCGTGAACCGTTTCGATTCGTTGATTTCGTCATGGGGCACCAGCAGGTACTTCCAGGGTTTGGTGCCTACGTTCGCCGCGTGATCGGAAGCGTGCTTGCACCAGCGCATGGCGGCAGCGGCCTTGGCCTGAACCTCCTGGGTGTTGATGTCGGCGCGTGCCTTGGTCTCCACCATGAAGATGGTCGCGTCCGTCTCGGCGACGAAGTCGGGGATGTATTCCGGCTGCTCGGTGCCGAGCTTGTAATAGATCTGGAACTGCCCCTTCGCGGGCTTGAACCACTTCAGGGCGTCGCGCTCCAGGGTGATGGCGAAGCGCCGTTCGGTGTCCGAATCGAACTTCTGCAGCGGGTATAGGCAACGCGCGAAGCCACCGAAGAGCATCTGCTTGATGCGGCTGGTCTCGGTCACGGTCTCCCGGAAGTGATGGGCCGTCTGGCCTGCCGTGGCGGTGTAGTTGCACGGTTTGAGTTCGGTGAAGCCGCGACTGACCTGCACCTCGTACTCGGTCGCCTCTTCCCAGAAGTGGGCCATCATCTGCGCGTGGATTTCCCGTGCGATCAAGCGGCGGTCACGATCGAGGACGCTGATGGCCTCGTCCTCGGACAGATAACCGCGCAGGTGCTGCACCATCTGGCCCGCGAGGTCGTAGAGGAGATCGGCGTGGGTGAAGTAGTCGATGTCATCGAAGTCCACGAGGGCGTGGACGATGTAGTCCTCCGGGCGCTGCTCCTTTAGCCCAACTTCGGCGGCCAGGGTGTCCTGCTCGTTGGTGCGCAGGTTATGGATGACGATCTCGCGCTCACCCGGCTGGAGATGGAGCTGGCTCACATCCAGCTTGAAGGCGTGGAAGCCCGTCGTGACCTCGCCAGTCGGCACCACCGCGATGCGCGGGATGTC
>CALRMF020000192.1:0-5892 GCA_943369035.1 Curvibacter sp. AEP1-3 | reverse complement strand
CATCGGGCTGGTCGTGCTGAGTTCGATCAGTGAGGCCTTGCCGCTGGTCGTGCTGGAGGGTTACGCCGCGGGTGTGCCGACGGTGAGCACCGATGTCGGCTCCTGCCGGCAGCTGATCCACGGGCTGCCGGGCGAAGACGAGGCCATTGGTGCTTCCGGCCGTGTGGTGCGCATCGCCGACCCGGATGCGCTGGGGCTGGCCTGCCTGGAACTGCTCACCGACACGCAGGCGTGGCAGCGCGCCAGTGAGGCGGCCGTGCGGCGTGTCGAGACCTACTACCAGCAGGACATGATGTTCGAGCGCTACCGCGCCTTGTACCAGCAGGGGTTCGCGTGGCAGGCATAGGTTTCGAGCTGCGCAAGCTGCTGGCCAAGCGTTCCCTGCTGGGAACCTTGCAGGCCTACGCCTATGCCGGCCTGATCGGCTCCGGCCCGATGGTGCTGTCCATCATCGGCATGGTGCTGATCGGCGTGCTGAGCTTCGGGGTGGTGATTCCGCATGCGCTGATCACGCAGTTCCAGATCACGGTGACCTATGTGTACTTCTGCTCGCTGGTGTTCACCAGTCCGCTGCAGCTCAGCTTCACGCGCTTTGTGGCCGACCGGCTCTATGCCCGCGACGAGGCCGCCATCCTGCCGAACTTCAACGGCCTGCTGCTGCTGGTGCTGAACGTCAGTGCCGCGCTGGCGCTGCCGCTGGCCATCTGGGCCTTCCCGGAACAGACCGTCATGTACCGCCTGCTGTTTGTCCTGGCCATGACCATCATGTCGGGCATCTGGATCGCCGCGGTGTTCCTCTCCGGCGTCAAGCAGTACAAGGCTGTGCTGCTGGTGTTCCTGGTCGGCTATTGCGCCACCTTCGCACTGGCCCTGATCTTCATGCACTTCTTCAGCATGGAGGGCCTCCTGCTGGGGTTTGTCTTCGGCCATTTCCTGCTGCTGCTCGGCATGATCTGGATCATCTACAGCAACTACCGGTCCGACCGCTTCGTCGCCTTCGACATCTGGCGCCGCGGCGCGATGTACCCCAGCCTGATGTTCACCGGCCTGTTCTTCAACCTCGGGCTCTGGATCGACAAGCTGATCTTCTGGTTCGACCCCGGCACGGGGCAGTCCGTGGTGGGGCCGCTGCATGCCTCGGTGATCTACGACTTCCCGATCTTCCTGGCCTACCTGACCATCATCCCCGGCATGGCCGTCTTCCTGGTGCGCATCGAGACCGACTTCGTCGAGTACTACGCCAAGTTCTTCGAAGCGGCCAGCGGCGGTGCCACGCTGGATCACATCATGCGCATGCGCAACCAGATGGTCTATTACGTGCGACAGGGTATCGTCGACATCGCCAAGGTGCAGGCGATCGCGGCACTGGTCACGTTCACCATGGGCGAGTCGCTGCTGACCTGGATGGGCATCTCCACGCTCTACCTGCCCTTGCTGTTCGTTGACGTGGTGGGGGCCGGCATCCAGGTGGTCCTGCTGGGGGTGCTCAATGTGCTGTTCTACCTGGACCAGCGGCGCATCGTGCTGGGCCTGACCGGCCTCATGCTGGCCAGCAACGCAGTGCTCAGCGCACTGACGCTGCACCTGGGTGCCGCCTGGTACGGCTATGGTTTTGCCCTGGCCATGCTGATCACGGTGCTGGTGGCGGTCTGGATCCTCGACCGGCGGCTCGAAGCGCTGGAGTACGAGACCTTCATGCTCCAGTGAGGCTGGCCGCGTGGCTGGTCAGCGTTGCCACTGGCGCTTCAGTTCGGCGCAGTAGTCCCGCGCCGGCGCGGCGGCGGCCGGCCAGGCGGCATCGAAGCGCTCCGCCGTGTCGCGCGGCTCGGCGCCAAACCGGATGGACCGCGCGTTGAATCCGGCGCGCAGGTGGCGCGGCACGCCCAGCTGCCGGTCGACATGAGCGCTGCCGGCCAGCAGCACGACGGTCTGGCCCGGCACTGCTGCCGCCTGCAGCGTGGCTGCCATGGCGAGGTCGCGCGCAATCTGGATACGCGTCATGGGAGCGATCTGGCTGGGTGGCAGCAAATCGCAGTGGCCGCTGCGCACCGCCGCCTGCTGGGCCTGCCAGGCGGCGGCCGGCAGGTGCTCGTCCAGGCTGGCGTCGGCCATGCGTTCGCGCATCCGGGCACGCGGCAGGTTGGCGCCCAGCACCGGCACGCCCGCGCGCACCGCTGCCATCACCACCGGGCCGTAGGCTTGCCACGGCCAAGCCAGGTCGTTCCATTGCAGTGCCGTCTGTACCTGGACCTCACTGACGTCAGCTGGCAGACCTTGCGTGCCCGTGCCCTGCTCGGCCATCTCCAGCGCCAGCGCGGCCAGTTGGCCACGGGCGGCCAGGTGCTGCACCACCTCGCGCGCGATGCGCTGGTGGTCCGGCGCGTCGTGCTGTTCGCCGAGCAGCAGGGCGTCGGCGGGCAGCAGGCGATCGAGCTGCTGCCGCAGCGCATCCGGCGGCGTGCCGGCGCACCCGTTCAGCAGCGAGAACGAGATCGGCAGCAGCAGCCAGTGCAGGCGAGAGAGGATGGCCATCGGGTGATACTACGGGCAATTGCAAAGTTGTTCATGCGTTCGAATTCTGTCCTGCGCGTCGCGCTGACGCTGCTGCTGGCCCTGGGCGCGGCCGCCCTGTGTGTCTGGCTTCGTACTCCCTTGCCCTGGATGATCGGTCCGTTGCTGGCGACCGCGCTGGCCTCCATGCTGCGCGCGCCAACGGCCAGCTGGGGACCGCTGCGCAACGCCGGGCAGTGCGTCATCGGCATTGCGCTGGGCCTGTACTTCACACCGCAGGTGGCGGCGCTGGTGGGCAGCCTGTGGTGGGCGATCGCGCTGGGCATCGCCTGGGCCTTGCTGCTTGGGGCGCTGTTCGGCGCCTGGCTGCAGCGCCTGCATGCGCACCGGCTGCCAGGTCTGAACCGCGCCACCACCTGGTTTGCCGGTGCCATCGGCGGCGCCTCGGAGATGACGCTGCTGGCTGAGCGTGCCGGCGGCCGCACCGAGCTGGTGGCCTCGGCGCACAGCATGCGGGTGTTGATGGTCACGGTGCTGATTCCCTTCGGCATGCAGTTCAGCGGCCTGCACGGGCTGGACCTGCTGCCGGCCACGGTGCGTGACGTGCATTGGGATGGCCTGGCCCTGCTGGGGGTGCTGGCGGCGATGGCTGCCGGGGTGTTGCAGCGGCTGGACCGCGCCAACCCCTGGTTCATGGGCGCGCTGGTGGTGGCCATGGGCCTGACCATGGCCGGCATCGAACTCTCCGCCTTGCCCACGTGGCTGTCGAACGCGGCGCAGCTGGTGATCGGTGTCAGTCTGGGGGTGCGTTTCAACCCCGCCTTCGTGCACACGGCGCCGCGCTGGCTGGCGTCGGTGGCCGGTGGCACGCTGGTGATGATGGTGGCTTGCGCCGTGTTCGCCTGGGGGCTGGCGCAACTCACACGGTTGCATCCGGCCACACTGGTGCTGGCCACGTCGCCCGGGGGCATTGCCGAGATGTCGATCACGGCCAAGGTACTGCAGCTGGGCGCGCCGGTGGTGACGGCCTTTCAGGTCTGCCGCCTGGTGGCGGTGCTGCTGTTGCTGGAGCTGTTGTACCGCTGGCGCTACCAGCGTCAGGGCTGATCCGGGTCAGTGAATGACCAGCGGCGTCTGCGCCAGTTCGGCGTACTGCGCCAGCGTATCTTCGACCTCTTCCTGGGTGGGCGTGCTGCGCTGCCATTCGGTCAGGCGCTGCTGGAACAGCTCGGCCCAGGAGCCGTCGAGGTAGAGCTCCTTGCCGGAGCGCTTGTCGACGATCTCGAAGCCCTGGCGCTGCAGCGCCGGCGTCTCAGTCGCGGCCTCGCTGCTTTCATCGTGCTCGACCGCTGCCAAGTGCGTGACCGTGAAGGATTCCGAGTCGTAAAGCATGTGCATGGTGTTCGCTACTCCCAACGTCTTGAAACGCAGGTGGGGTTCCGACCGGCAATTTCAAGCCTGGGTACAGCGTACCACCGATCCGGCACCTGTGCGCTTCAAGGCGCGTTGCTGCTGCGCCACTGCTGGTCAACGTAGTCGCCGTTGTCCTGCGTCAGCCGGATGCGCACTGGCAGGTAGCCCTGGGCCGGCGCCAGCCAGATCTCCACATTCAGGTCGTGCGGCCGGCTGGGCGTGCGGGTGAGCTTGAGCGTGTCCTGGTCACCACCCGGCAGGCCGAGCCGTTCGTCGCCGTCAACCACGAAGCGCCAGGTGTCGGATTCGCGTGCGCCCACGGCCTGCATCACGAAGCTGGCGCCGCGCGGGTAACGCTGGGGCTCGGCGGCGATCAGGCTGGCGATCTGCATGAAGATGCTGAGCTGGTCCTGCGCACCGGGCTGCAGCGGCACTTCCGGGGTATTGGCGCTGAAGATGACCTTGCCCTTGTCGTACTCGAAGTGCGCTGCCACCTCGCTGCGCACCTTGTCCGAAAAGCGCTTGGGCGCCAGGCCCTCGGGCGTGATGCGGCCGCGGCTGGTCTGCTTGCGCGACCCGAGCAGGAAGAGCCGAACCTCCAGTTCCGCTTCGTAGCTTTCGCCGTCGTGGCGCCACAGCAACTCGCCGGCAGCGCTGTAGTTGAACTGCTTGACCTGGCCGACGATGTCGTACTTCAGGCGCAGCGAGCCCGGCACCAGGGGCGCGGTGGCAGGTGGCGGGGCCGGCGGCGCAGTGGCCTGCGGTGGGCTGTCGGGCTGACCGGGGGCGGCTGCCTCGCCGGCCTCTGCCGGCAGCACAGGGGCGGCGATCTCCGGCGCTTGGGCCGCTGGTTCCGGTTGCGGCGTGGGCGCGGGCGTGTTGACCGGTGGCGGCGCCGGCCGTGGCCGGGCTTGCGGTCGCGCGGCCGGCGCAGGACGTTCGGGCGGCGGCGTGACGGTGCGGGTGATCAAGGGGCGCTGCAGCGTCGGGCTGGGCGGGTCGAGCCGGAACTCCAAGCCGCCGAGCAGCAGCAGGTGGAGCAGCAGGGTTGCGGCACCCAGCAGCAGCAGGCGAAGCCAGGGCGCGGTGGGCACTGGCCCGGTCGGGGCGGGAAGCGGAGGTGCCACGTTGCTCAAGCGCGAAAGCCCAGTTCTGCGGACAGCTGCTGTGCCGCAGCCCGCAGGGGCGCGGCGACAGCGCCGTTCCAGGTTGTGTCGAAGCTGGCCACCGAGCCCATCGCGACGATGCCCAGCACCAGGTGGCCGTCGAAATCGAACACCGGCGCGCAGAAACCGGCAATGCCCGGCAGCAGCGTGTCCACCACGCGCGCCAGGCCCCGCTCTCGTACTTCGCGCAGCGTTTGCTGGAGCTCGGCTTGCGTGCGGGGCAGGTCGGTACGGCCGAGCTGGCGGGCGCGCGCCAGCTCCTCGCGCAGCAGCGGCGCCACCGCCTCGCGCGAGGCGTGGGCGGCAAAGCAGCGCCCGGTGGCCGACGACAACAGCGGCATCACATCACCCAGGCGCAGGTTGACGGTGACCGACTGGGGCGACTCTTCCCAGTGCACGATGGTCGGGCCGTGGTTGCCCCAGACCGCCAGCGCCAGCGTGTGGCCGATGCGTTCCATCAGCGCCGGCATGCGCTCGCGCGCCAGCTTCACGGCATCGAGCCGGGTGATGGCGGCCAGGCCCAGCTTGAGCGCCGCGGGGCCGAGGTCGTAACGGGTACTGGCACCGTCCTGGCTCACCAGGCCGAGGCGCTGGAAGCTCACCAGGTAGCGGTGGGCCTTGGCCGCGCTCATGCCGGCGGCGGCGGCCAGGTCGCGCAGCATCAAGGGGCCACGCGCGCGCGCCAGGGCGTCGAGCAGCGCGAAGCCGACCTCGACCGACTGGATGCCTGCGCGTGTCTTCTCCATGATCTAATCGCGAGATGCCTTCTGTTCGGTGAATGAAACCGGTTTGACGATACTTG
>CALRMF020000191.1:0-5896 GCA_943369035.1 Curvibacter sp. AEP1-3 | reverse complement strand
GCCGGATCTCGGGACGCGCCAGCCGTGCATCCAGCTCGGGCTGCCCAAGCAACACCAGCTGCAGCAGCTTCTGCTTCTCGGTCTCCAGGTTCGACAGCAGGCGCAGGCTCTCGACGGTGCGCAGCGGAATGGCCTGCGCCTCGTCTATGCACACCACCACGCGCCGACCGGCTTCGGCATGCAGCAACAGGCTGTCGCGCAAGGCGCCCAGGATCTGGTAGCGGCTGTGCGGTGCCGTCACCGCAACGCCCAGCTCCGTGGCCAGCGCCAGCAGCAGATCATCCGGCCCCATGTCCGGATTCGGGATATAGGCCGTGACGCACTCGGCCTGCAAGGTCTTGAGCAGCTGCCGGCAGAGCACGGTCTTGCCGCAGCCCACCTCCCCCACGATCTTGAGGAAACCCTCGCCGCCGCGCAGGGCCACCAGCAGCGTGTTCAACGCGGCCTGCGCGCCGTCGTGCGGGAAGAAGAAGGCCGGATCCGGCGTGATGGAAAACGGCGCCTCGCGCAGGGAAAAGTGCCGGAGGTACATCGTCAGGACCCGCTCCCCCGGTTCACTGCACCGGGTTCCGAGGTGGCATCTGCGGCTCGGCGCCGCCATCCAGGCGGATCACCCGCGTGCGGGACGCATCCAGGTCGTCCAGTGCGGCCCGCACGTTGCGGTTCTGCTGCTCCCAGTCCTGCTCGGTACGGATGATCGAGGGCTTGATCAGCACCACCAGCTCCTTCTTGCGCCCCGTGCTGGCGCGGTTGCCGAACAAGGCCGACAAGGGACCCATGCCCGTCGTGCCGGGCACGCCCGAGGCGTTGCGCACCGACTCCATCTGCATCAACCCGCCAATGGCAACGATGCGCCCGTCCTGGATGCGCACCAACGTGTCGGTTTCATTCACGCTGCTCGACGCCAGGGGCAACCGGTAGCTGCCCACGCTGCCCAGATCGACCAGCTTGGTCTTCTCGGTGACCGAAGTCACCGAGGGGTGGATGTGCAGCATGATGTTGTTGCCGTCATCGATCTGCGGTGTTACGTCGAGCGCGATGCCGGAGAAGAACGGCGTCAGCGTCACCGTCGGCATGGTCGTGGTGCCGGTGGTGCCCGCCACAGTCGTGGAGGAAACCGAGCCGCCGGTCACATTGGTGATGAAGAAGTCGTCCGAACCTACCTTGAGCACCGCCTTCTGGTTGTTCAGCGTGGCCACACGCGGGCTGGACAGCGTCTGCACATCACCCTGGGGTTCCAGGAAACCCAGCACCGCCGCAAACTGGCTGGTGGCCAGCGCCAACCCGAACAGGCCGCCACCCGTCGCGAAGGACGGCTGCGGCACCACGCCGGAGACGGCGGTGCCGCCCTGCAGCAATGGGTTTGTGATATTGGAAGCCGCCACTGAACCGCCGAGCACGCCCATCACCTGGGTGGAATTGGCGTTCGAGGAGAACGCCGCCCAGTTGACGCCGCTCTGGTAGCCATCACGCAACTCCACCTCGACGATCTTGGCCTCCAGCATCACCTGACGCTCGACCGCCCCTTGCGTGGCCTTGAGAAACTTCTCCACCTGGCGCAGCTCGTCCGGCATGGCGCGTACCGCCAGGATGCCGGCCTGTGGACTGGCGACCACGCTGCGACCGCCACTGGTGCCAACCATGGAACGCACCGCGTCCGTCAATTCGGTCCAGAAATCCGCGCGCGACGAGGTGGACACGCGGCTGCTGGAGTTCTGGACGCCACTGGCGCCTCCGACGCCAGGCACGCCGGTCGTGGTTCCAGTCGCCCCCATCGGCGTGGTGGTGGCAGCCCCCACCCCGGGCGTGGTGCCCGCTCCCGTGATGGAGGGAGATGAACCCGCAGCCACCCGCAGATCACTGGTCCCGACACGCAGGGAATGCGGGTAGTTGACCGTGAAGATGCGTGTCTGCATGGACGGCCCGTACACCGTGATGCGCCGGCCGTCGACCTTGAAGTCATAGCCATAGACATCACGGATAGCCTCCAGTGCCTCCAGCACCGTCACGCCGCGCAGCGTGACCGACAGGGTGCCGCTGACGTCCGGATGCATCAGCATGCTGTAGCGCGTATCGGCCACGATGGCGAGGAAGACCTCGCGGGCCTGGGCGTTGCTCACCAGCAGGTCCAGGCGCGGCTCGGGCGGCGGCGGCACCAGCGGTGGTGCCGGTTCAGCCAACGCGTCGCTGATGCGCGCCGGCACGGCCGTCGGCGGCTTGGGCTGGCGCGCTGCATCCAGCTCTGCACGCACCGCCGCGCTCACATCGGGGGTCCGCAGCGGGCGTTCAGTGGAGCAACCAGCCAGCAACGCCGCCAACAGCGACAGCCCCGCCAGCGCACGCCATCGTTGTGAGAAAAATCGGATCCGGCCCATGGTGCTCACGCAATCACTGTGTGGTTCATAAAGAGCTCGACTTCACCGGGCCGCGGGACAAGGTGCATCTGGCGCGCCTCTCTGGGACGCCGCGGCCGGCAGCGTCGTGCCCGCCGCACAGTCCGCAGTGGTTCGAGGCGGGACACTGCGCCGTTCGACCCCTTGGTATCGGGGCACCTTGCGCAGCACTGCACCTTCGCGCAGCCACACCTCGGTCTCAGTGATGCGTTCAATGCGCGCTTGTCCCAACTTTTGCCCTGGCGCATACAGACGCGTGCCCATTATCACACGCGCCTGCCCGTTCACCACAATGACCGAGAGACTCGACAGTTCAGGGGCCTCAGCCCCCGGCAGCACCGTGCCCATGCCGGGCGCGGCGGGCTCCAGCGTCGGGTCGCGCATCGTCTGCGCTGCGGCCGTACCCAGCAGCATGACCGACAGGCTGCCTGCGAGCCAGGCCATCGCCAGCGGCCTCATGACGCCGCTCCCAGCCAGAACACCTGCAGGGTCAACGTCGGCGGTTTGCCGCCGCTGAGCCGCATGCTGCCCCAACGCAAAGCAGGCAGTTCCTGCTCCAGCGTCTGCACATAGCGCATCAGATCCCCATAGCCGCCGGTCACGGTGAACTCCATGCCATGGCGCATCAACGACGCGCCAGCCTCGCCCCCCTGCTGCGGCAGTTGGGTCGGAACGGGCGCCAGCGTCGCGGTGCGCTCCAGGGTCAAGCCCTCATAACGTCGCAGGATATGCAGCAGCACCCGCGGCAGGGGATCGGATACGCCGCCCAAGCGGGACAGTTGTTCAATCTCGCGGTTGACACTCTCGACGCGCTTTTGCACGTCATCGATCTGCGCGCGCACCGCCTGTACCGAGTTGGGCGTGACTGCGGCCGGCTTGCCCGCGCCGAGCTGAGCTCGCAGGGCATCCAGCTCGCCACTCTGCTGCCGGACTGTCGCCACCAGTTGCTGCTGGCGCTCCTGCGCCGGTTCAAGCAGCAACTGATCGCCCGCGACCAGGCCGCAGATCAGCACCGTCCAGAAAATCAGCGCGCGCTCGCGCAGGCTCAGAGCATCGATGCGGCCTGCCACCAGGCGCCATAAGCGTTTCATCGTGCGCCTCCTGCCGGCGCGGCGGCCAGCGGCGCGCCAGGTGCCGTGCTGACCAGTACGAAAGCCCAGCGCGGGCGCGACGCCGCAGCCGTTGGCGCACCTGCCGTCCGGCCGCCGGCGTCTGCCGCCTCACCCACCACACGCTCCACCTTGACGGCCGAAAGCACATGTCCCCGCAGCAAGGGATGCTCCGCCAGCCGCGCCACCCATTGGTTGAGCGCCGCCGGATCCAGCGTGAGACCAGTCACCTCCATCTGCCGCTCGTCCGCCTTCACCTCGGTCACCCAGACCTCGGGCGGGATGGTCTGTGCCACGAGGCGCAGGCGCGTCGCGTGGCCCTGTCCTTCACGCAGCAGGCCGCGCCCGAGTTCCGCCAGCACCTGTTCGCGCTGTTGCAGCAGGCCCTGCTGCGCCTGCAAGGCTTGCTGCAGCCCGGCTTCCGCCGGCACCTGACTTGCCTGCCGATCCTTGAGTGCCGCCTGCAGACGCTGCCGCTCCTGCGAAAAGCTGGTCAAGGTCCGGTTGAGCTCGGCACTGTTGTTGGACAGACTCCACATCCAGTAGCCATACAGAGCGGCGCTGAAGGCCGCAATGACAGCCAGCGAACCCGCCATGGTGCTGGCCGAAAAATAGTGCTTCTGCGTCAGCAGAATCGGCGTGCGAAGATTGATCTGCTGCGGCATGGTCAGAGGTTGCGCTCCTCAACGCGCAACAGTATGCCCAGCAGCGGCAGGCACAGGGCCTGATGCTCGGGTAAGCCGCCTTCGAACCCCGGGAAGTACGGCGCCAGGTCCATCGGCTTGACTGCATAGCCCAGCTCGCGGCTGAGCCAAGCCGCCACTTCCGCGGTCCGCGCCCCCGCTTCCACCGAGAGGCTGTCCAGCGGCAAGTCGGACCAGGTCCGGTCCCACACATCCAGCGAGCGCTGCACCTCCACCACGAAGCGTTGTGCCGCATCGTCGCCCTCTGCCCCGTCGTCAGTGGACGACAGCGCCCCACCTTGGCCCAGGAAGCCCGGCCCGAGGTCGATCCGACGGGTGTAATACAGCTCCTCGCGGGCCGAGATGGTCAGCATCGCCTGACGCGCGTTGACCATCATCAGAGCGGCGTTGGCCCGCTCCACCCGACCCTGTTCGCGCGCCAGCAGGGTCTGCAGGTTGCGCTGCGCGGTCTCGAGGATGTCCACCACCGGCACATCCCATTGCAACGCCTGCCCCAGGCGCAGCACGTCGGCCAGCACCGCATTGCCGACCACCGCCACGAAGAGGTGGCCGCCCGCGCCCGCCGACTCGGCACCGACACGCATCACATCCAAGGTGATGTCGTCCGTGTGCATGTCCACCATGTCCCGGATCTGCCAGCGCGCCGCCGCCCGCACCTCCTCGGGTGCCACGGCCGGCGCATCGATGAGCAGGAACTGGTATTGCTCCGGCCGGAGCATCACGTGGACCCGCGCCCCCTTCAGACCCAGGCCCTGCAGGCGCCGCGCGAACTCTTCATCGCTGTCAGTGCCCTGGCGCTCCACACCGAACTGCCGGACCGCGTGCAGACCGTCAGCACGTACCTCGGCGCGCACATAGGCCAGATTACGCTCCGACCAGGAGACCACCAGCAAATCGGTCGGCTGTTGACGTTTCCAGGGCCAGCGCATCAGCAATCCATGCTCACTTCAGAGTTCTTCCATTCATGGCCTGGATTGTCCGGATTTGCGGACCCTCCGGCATGCAGGCTTTCCCGCACTGCGATAGGTGTCCATTCTGCGTGAAGAATCGGGGGCATCGCGGCTCAGTAGTTCTCGCGCCGGTAGATCAGCGGGGACTTGTAGACGCCGAAGCTGGCGCGCGCGGTCGGGTCGCGGTCGTTGGCCGTGCCGCACCACTGGCCGCTCAGGTAGGCCAGGCCAGCCGACGTCGAGCTGCCGTTGGACAGGCTGGCACAGTTGCTGGGGGAGCCGGTGCTGCCCAGATTGGCCACCAGGTCCACACTGCCAATGGCGGGCTGGGTCGGTGCCAGCGTGATGGTGCCTCGGCCGGCGCTGATGGCGCCCACCGTCACCGAACTCAGGTTGCTGCTGCTCAGTGTCGTCCCGCCCGGGTTCGGTGGGCTCTGGTAATTGCTCAGCGCGATATTGGCGGCTGCCAGCGGGGTGCAGCTGTCCTGCGTATGCCGGATGAACGATTGCCCGCTCCAGTACTGCGTCTCCCACACCATCGGCAGCGGCAGTCGCTCCGACCCGTAGGCGTTGAGCAAGCGCAAGCGTCCGTAACGCATGCGCAAAGGGCTGCCGGAGAACTTCTTGTAGGTGAACGTGCTCCCACCTGCCACGGTGGGGTTCATGTCGGCCCCCTCCACCACCGGCACGGTGCTGACGTCCGTGTCCGTCACGCGCAGGCCGATATCCAGTGCGTCATA
>CALRMF020000190.1:0-5916 GCA_943369035.1 Curvibacter sp. AEP1-3 | reverse complement strand
CGGCGCAGAGTGAAATCGCCTTCGTCAGCAAGCAGATGGGGGTGCCGGTGGAAGGGCGCTTCAAGAAGTTTGACGCCCAGGTGAGCTTCAACCCGGCCAAGCCCGACACCAGCAAGATCGCCTTCACGGTGGATACCGGCAGCGCCACTCTGGGTGTGCCCGAGACCGATGCCGAGCTGCCCAAGGCCACCTGGTTCAACGTGCCCAAGTTTCCGCAGGCCACCTTTCAGTCCAAAGCCGTCAAGGGCCTGGGTGGGGGCAAGTTCGAGGTCGCCGGCCAGCTCAACATCAAGGGCCAGGTGCGCGATGTCGTGGTGCCGGTCACGTTGACGCAAAGCGGCGCCACCACCACCGCCACCGGCAGCTTCACGCTCAAGCGCCTGGCTTTCAAGATCGGCGAGAACGAGTGGTCCGACACCTCCATGGTGGCCGACGACGTCCAGGTCCGTTTCAAGCTCGCGCTCACGGGCGTGGCCAAGCTTTGAACCCTTTCCCCTTTTCAGTCCATCCGTTTTTTCAACAAGGAGAACATCTCATGCGCAAATCCCTCTTCGCCCTGGCTGCTGCCACCCTGCTGGCTGGTGCCGCCCAGGCCCAGACGGCTACCTACGCCATCGACCCGACCCACACCTTCGCCACCTTCGAAATCGGCCACTTCGGTGCGTCCACCAACCGTGGCCGTTTCGACAAGAAGGAAGGCACGATCCAGCTCGACAAGGCTGGCAAGAGCGGCAAGGTGGAACTGACCATCGACGTGGCATCGGTCAACACCGGCACCGCTGCCTTCGACAAGCACCTGCAGAGCGCCGACCTGTTCGACACCGCCAAGCACCCCACCGCCAAGTTCGTGGCCGACAAGTTCAGCTTCACCGGCGACAAGGTGACGGAAGTGGCCGGCACCCTGACCCTGCTGGGCAAGACCAACCCGGTGGTGCTCAAGGCCTCCCAGTTCAACTGCTACCAGAACCCCATGCTCAAGCGTGAAGTGTGCGGTGGCGACTTCGAGACCACCATCGACCGTACCGCCTACGGCATGAACTACGGTGTGGACTGGGGCTTCCCGAAGAACGTACGCATCGTCGTGCAGGTGGAAGCCGTCAAGCAGTAAGCCCGCTGCCTGTGCTGCAACCAAGCCGGTCGTTGACCGGCTTTTTCATGCCCGTGTCCCGTGAAGACAGGCATCCTTGCTAGAGTCGCGGCTTTCAGAAAACTTCCATTGATCGACGATGAGCCTGCAATCCGTCCGTGCGTTCTTCCAGTCCCGCCAGCTCGACATCCCCATCATCGAGCTCGACGTCAGCACCGCCACCGTGGAGCTGGCCGCGCAGGCGCACGGCGTCGAGCCCGGACGCATCGCCAAGACCCTGGCCTTCCGCCTGGGCGACGGCCGCGTGGTCCTGCTGGTGGCCAGCGGCGACCGGCGCATCGACAACCGCAAGTTCAAGGACGCTTTTGGCAAAGGCAAGATGTTGCCGGCCGACGAGGTGGTGGCGCTCACCGGCCATCCGGTCGGCGGTGTCTGTCCCTTCGGCCTGGCGCAGCCATTGCCGATCTACCTGGATGTGTCGCTGCAGCAGTACGACGTGGTGCTGCCGGCCGCCGGCGCCGTGCACAGCGCAGTGCGCGTCACACCGGCGCAGCTGGCCGAGGTGACGGGCGGTCAGTGGGTGGAGGTTTGCTAGGCGGGCGGGCGCTCAGGTTGCCTGCAGTGCGAAGGCATCCATGGCCAGCATGCCGTACATCACCTCGCGGCTGATGTAGTCAGGCCGCGCGGCGTCGTCGGCGGCGCCGAGCGCGAAGAACAGCGGCAGGAAGTGCTCGTCGGTCGGGTGGGCGCGCTCGGCATGCGGTGCCAGCATGCGGTAGTTGAGCAACGCGGTCAGGTCGCCCTGGCGCAGGGTGTTCTCGACCCAGCGGCTGAACTCGATCACATACGGCGCCGCTTCGCGCGCGCCGCCAAAGAACTCACCCAGGTTGTGCGTCATGCTGCCCGTGCCCATCAGCAGCACACCGTGTTCGCGCAGGCCCCGCAAGGTGCGCCCCAGCTCGTACACCTGGGCCGGCTCCCAGTGGGCGGGCAGGGCGACCTGCACCACCGGCACATCGGCCTCGGGGTACAGGTGCATCAGCGGCACCCAGGCGCCGTGGTCGAAGGGGCGCTGCGCATCCAGGCTGGCGTCCAGCCCGGCCGCCCGCAGCCGTTCCACGATGTCCTGTGCCAGCTGCGGCTGCCCCGGCGCCGGGTACTGCAGCTGGTAGAGCGCGGCCGGGAAGCCCCCGAAGTCGTGCCAGGTCTCCGGCGCGGGCGTTCCCATCACGCGCGGGGCGCGGGCCATCCAGTGCGGCGACATCACCACGATGGCGCGGGGTTGAGCGTGGGCCTGCGCCCAGGCGTGCAGCGCTGGGCCGGTCGTGCCGGCCTCGAGGGCAAACAGCGGCGCGCCGTGCGAGACGAACAGGCTGGGCAGGGTGTTCATGCGGACTCCTCTCCTGGCTTGAGCCAGAGACGTTGGGGTATGTGCTGCTGCAGTTTTTCAACCGCCAGCGCCACAAGGTCGGGGTGCAGTTCGTGGCCGACAAAGGGCAGCACGTCGGCGGTGAAGTCCGTCCCCAGGCTCTGGAGCCGCATTGCCCCTTCGATGGCGTGTCGGTAGGGCATGACGGTGTCCGCCTTGCCGTGCAGCAGGTGGATGGTCAGGTCCTCCTGCAACGCCTGCTCGGGCAAGGCAGGGAAGCGCCCGCCGATGGCGACGATGCGCGAGGCCGGCGGGGCCGGCTGCTGCGCCGAGGCCAGCGCCATGATGGCGCCCTGCGAGAAGCCCACCAGGGCCGTACCCGCCGGGCCCACCCCCGCCTGCTGCTGCCAATGGCGCACGGCGTACTCGAAGGCGGGCAGAGCGGCGGCCACGCGCGCCAGCCGGTTTTCCTCGGTCACGTCGCGCACGGAAAACCATTGCCAGCCGGTGGGGGCGAGATCCGACCGCTGCGGCGCGTCCAGCGCCACCACCATGGCCCCCGGAAAGGCGCTGGCGTAGGCCTGCCCCAGTGTGGCCATGGCACGGGCGCCCGCGCCGACGCCATGGAACAGCAGGATGAGTTGGGCGGGCTGCGCCGGTCGTTGCAGGATGAGGGCTTGGGGCTGGTTCATGGTGGTGCGCCGGGTGCTGGGAACGTTCGGGTAACTTTATTGGTTTTGTTTTTATTAATAAACATCGTATTGATTGACTTATTGGTGAGTAAATCAAGACAATAAGACCTTTTCAACCTCCCAACACCATGGACCAGCTCAAAGCCATTGAATCGTTTGTGGCCGTGGCCCAGCAGGGCAGCTTCGTCAAGGCGGCCGAGAAGCTGGGCCTGTCCAAGGCCATGGTGTCGCGCAACGTCGGGGACCTGGAGGCCCACCTGGGCGTGCGGCTGATGCAGCGCACCACGCGCCGCCTGGCGCTCAGCGACGCCGGGGCTGCCTACCTGCAGCGCTGCACGCAGATCCTGGCTGAGTTGGCGGAGGCCAACGCAGCAGTCAGTGCCACCGCCGTGCAGGCCCAGGGCCGGCTCAAGGTCACGGCACCGCTGACCTTTGGTATCCGGCATCTGGCGCCGCTGTGGGGCGAGTTCCTGCGCGTTCATCCGCGCGTGGAGCTGGAAGTGAACCTGAACGATCGGGTCGTGGACCTGGTGGACGAGGGCTACGACCTGGCGGTGCGCATCGGCCAGTTGGCGCCCTCGTCGCTGATTGCACGCCGTATCGCCAGCACGCGCCTGATGCTGTGCGCCTCACCGCGCTACCTGCAGCAGGCGGCGCCCATCCGGGACCTGGAGGACATCGCGCGGCACGCGGTCATCGGCTACACCTACTTGGCCACTGGCGAGCAATGGCACTTCACCGGGCCGCAGGGCGCGCGCAGCATCGAAGTGCGGCCGCACCTGCGCAGCAACAGCGGTGACACCTGCCGTGCCGCCGCCCTGGCGGACCAGGGCATCGTGTTCCAGCCCAGCTTCCTGGTGGGAGAGGACCTGCTGGCCGGGCGTCTGTTGCCAATCTTGCCGCAGTACAGCGGCCCGGAGCTGGACATCAGCCTCGTCTACCCCAGCCGCCTGCACCTGTCGCACAAGGTGCGTGCCATGGTGGAGTTCCTGGCCGATGCGTTCGCGCAGGCTGGGCGGCTCTGAGCGAGGCGCTTACCAGCGCACGCCGAGTTTGCCGAACAGTTTGCTCAGCACGAACAGCGGGCCCACCCACAGGTACTGGATGTCCTCGAAGAACGACGGCTTCTTGCCTTCGATCTTGTGGCCGATGAACTGGAAGATCCAGGCCACCACGAAGATGCCCACGCACAGCGCCAGGCGTTGCGTGCCCATGGCATGCACCAGGGCCAGCACCAGTGCCGAGCCGCCCAGCATGGTGACGAAGAACACCAGCGACAGCCGCACGTAATAGACCATGCTGGCGCCGATGAAGGTATAGGCCGCCAGCGGATGCACTTCATAGATCAGGCCCACCAGGCTGAGCATGATCAGCGGGATGGCGATGAAATGGATCAGCTCGTTCGTCGGGTGCCGGTGGCTTTCACCGTAATGCGCCAGCAGCTGGTCGACGCGGCGCTCGGGGCTTTCCTGGACAGCAGTGTTCATGGCAATCTCCTCATGTTGTTGTGCGTTGATTCTCGCACCGGCGTTGCGACTGCGCCAGCAGGGCCGTCACGCAGGCGCAAGGGATGCGGTGCGGGGTATAGTGCCGCGCATGAGCCTGCGCCAACCGCAATTCGTTCAGCTGTACCAGGAAGACCGCGCCGCCGTGCGCGCCGAACTGCGGGCCGGGCTGCTGGCACCGCAGGCCCAGCTGGCACCCAAATACCTTTACGACCCGCTGGGCTCGCGCCTGTTCGACGCCATCACCGAACTGCCCGAGTACTACCCCACGCGCACCGAGGCTGCGCTGCTGGCCGAGCACGGCGCGGCCATTGCCGCACAGTTACCGGCGGACGCCACGCTGGTGGACCTGGGGGCCGGCAACTGCGAAAAGGCAGCACGCCTGTTCGGGGTGCTGCAGCCGGCACGTTATGTGGCGGTCGACATCTCGGTCGACTACCTGCACAACGCCCTGCATTGCCTGCAGCGCCAGTTTCCGACGCTCGACATGCTGGGCGTGGGGTTGGACTTCTCCAGCACGCTGGCACTGCCGCCAGAGGTCGGCCCGGGGCCACGCCTGCTGTTCTACCCGGGCTCCAGCATCGGCAACTTCACGCCGGTGCAGGCGCTGGATTTCCTGCGCCAGGTTCGCGCGGCGGCGCAGGGCGGAGGCCTGCTGGTCGGCGTGGACCTGGTCAAACCGCTGGACGTGCTGGAGCCGGCCTATGACGACGCGCTCGGTGTGACCGCCGCCTTCAACAAGAACCTGCTGCTGCACGTCAACCGCCTGCTCGGGGCCGACTTCGAGGTGCGCGACTGGCAGCACGTGGCTTTCTTCAACACCGAGCATTCGCGCATCGAGATGCACCTGCAGGCCGCGCGCAACGTGACCGTGCGTTGGCCGCAGGAGGAGCGCCGCTTCGTTGCCGGCGAACGCATCCACACCGAGAACTCCTACAAGTACCGCGTGGCCGATTTCGAGGCCCTGCTGCGCCAAGCCGGCTTTGCGCAGACTGCCGCCTGGCAGGACGCCCGCGGCTGGTTCGCGATGTTCTGGGCCCAGGGCTGAGCGCATGCGCAAACCGCTGATCCTCATCGCCAGCCCGGCGCTGGCCGACGCCAACAACGGCAACTGGCAGACCGCCTGGCGCTGGTCGCGCCTGCTGGCCGGGCACTACCGCACCCAGATCGTGCGCGACTGGCAGCCCGGCCAGTACCCCGAGGCCGTGGCCCTGCTGGCCCTGCATGCGCGCCGGGTGGCAGCGCCGATTGCCGCCTGGGCCG
>CALRMF020000189.1:0-5997 GCA_943369035.1 Curvibacter sp. AEP1-3 | reverse complement strand
CTGTCGCCTCTGTTTGATCACACACCCATGGCAATCACCTACAGCATCAGCGATCTGGCCCGGGAATTCGACCTGACCACGCGCGCCATCCGCTTCTATGAGGACATGGGCCTGCTGCAGCCCACGCGCAGCGGACCAGGCGGCCGCATCCGGGTCTACAGCGGGCGCGACCGTACGCGGCTGAAGCTGACGTTGCGTGCCAAGCGCCTGGGCCTGAGCCTGAACGAGGCCAAGGACATCATCGACATGTACGACAGCCCGCGCGACACCGGGCCGCAGCTGCAGAAGTTCCTCGATGTGCTGGCCCTGCACCGCAAGCAGGTCGAGGAGCAGATGGCTGACCTGCAGGCCAACCTGGACGAGATCAAGGCGCACCAGCGTGAGGCACGCGCCCTGCTGGCCAAGGCCGAGGCCAAGCGTGGAAAGAAGAACCATGGCGCCTGAACTGCGGCGTGTGCAGGCCAGCTTCGAGCGCCAGGGCCTGATGCGCCACCTGGGCGCACGCCTGCTGCGCGTCGAGCCGGGGCTGTGCGAGATCGCCTTGCCGTACTCGGAGAAGGTGACGCAACAGCAGAACGGCTTCCATGGCGGCGCCATGGGCGCGCTGGCCGACATTGCCGGTGGTTACGCCGGACTGACCATGGCCCCGGAGGGCATGGAAGTCACCACGGTCGAATACAAGATCAATTTCCTTGCAGCCTTCCAGGGCGGCGAGCTGCATGCCATCGGTCACGTGGTCAAGGCGGGGCGACGCATCATCGTCACCACGGCCGAGGTGGTGCATGTGGATGCCGATGGCAAGCGCAGCCCGTGCGCCGTGATGCAGCAGACCCTGGTGCCCGTACCCCAAACCTATTGAAACCCTGACGGAGACTTGCATGAACCTGCCCGGACTCAACTTCCAGCTCGGCGATGACATCGATGCCCTGCGCGACGCGGTGCGCGACTTTGCCCAGGCCGAGATCGCGCCGCGTGCGGCCGAGATCGACCGCAACGACCAGTTCCCGATGGACCTGTGGCGCAAGATGGGCGACCTGGGCGTGCTGGGCATCACTGTTCCTGAGGCATACGGCGGCGCCAACATGGGCTACCTGGCGCACATGATTGCCATGGAAGAGATCAGCCGCGCCAGTGCTTCGGTGGGCCTGTCCTACGGCGCGCACAGCAACCTGTGTGTGAACCAGATCAAGCGCAACGGCAACGAAGCACAGAAGAAGAAATACCTGCCCAAGCTGATCTCCGGCGAGCATGTCGGCGCGCTGGCCATGAGCGAGCCGGGGGCCGGCTCTGACGTCATCAGCATGAAGCTCAAGGCCGAAGACAAGGGTGGTTATTACGTCCTCAACGGCAGCAAGATGTGGATCACCAACGGCCCCGATGCCGACACCCTGGTGGTCTACGCCAAGACCGAACCCGAGCTGGGCGCGCGCGGCGTGACGGCCTTCCTGATCGAGAAGGGCATGAAGGGCTTTTCCATCGCGCAGAAGCTCGACAAGCTGGGCATGCGCGGCAGCCATACCGGCGAGCTGGTGTTCCAGAACGTCGAAGTGCCGGTCGAGAACGTGCTGGGGGCCGTCAACGGTGGCGCCAAGGTGCTGATGAGCGGCCTGGACTATGAACGCGCTGTGCTGACCGGCGGCCCGCTGGGCATCATGCAGGCGGTGATGGACAACGTCATCCCCTACATCCACGACCGCAAGCAGTTCGGCCAGAGCATCGGCGAGTTCCAGCTCATCCAGGGCAAGGTGGCCGACATGTACACCGTGCTGCAGGCGGCGCGCTCGTTCGCCTACACCGTGGCCAAGAACCTGGACCTGCTGGGGGCCGAGCACGTGCGCCAGGTGCGCAAGGACTGCGCTTCCGTCATCCTGTGGACGGCCGAGAAGGCCACCTGGATGGCCGGCGAAGGTGTGCAGATCTACGGCGGTAACGGCTACATCAACGAGTACCCGCTCGGTCGCCTGTGGCGCGATGCCAAGCTCTATGAGATCGGCGCTGGCACCTCGGAGATTCGTCGCATGCTGATCGGCCGCGAGCTGTTCGCCGAGACGATGTAACCGGGCCGTCATTCCGGTGCCGCCGCGGGGCGGCACAATACTTCCCTCGACTAGGGAAGTCTCACGATGAAGTTTTCGCTGCGCACCTTCGGCCAGCACCTGCTCGGCGGCGTGGCCTCCGCCACGCTGCAGGCTTGGGCCATGGTGCTGTGTCTGGCGCTCACGCTGTCCGTGTTGCGGGTGGGCCAGATCGCCTGGCACTGGCCTGAAGGCCTGACCGCCCCGTGGACGGACCTGTGGGCCGTGGTGTTCCAGGGCGCGCGCTTCGACCTCAAGGTCTGCGCTGCCGCCGCCCTGCTGCTGTGGCCCTTGCTGCTCATCGTGCCGGCGCGCTTCCATGGCTGGCTGGCCGGCACGGTGGCCTTCCTGTTCGTGACCGCCACCCTCATCAACCTGCACTACTTCGGCTTCTACAAGACGCCGATCGATCCGGTGGTGTTCGGCTTCTTCGAGGACGACACCAAGGCCATCCTGCAGACCATCTGGAGCGACTTTCCCGTCGTGCTGACGCTGCTGGTACTGGCCGGCGCCAGCTGGGCTGCGATCGCCGGTCGGCGCGCGCTCTACGGCCGCCTGAGCCGCGGCCTGAACCGGCGCATCGCCGAGCGGCGCGTGCCTGTGCTGCTCACCCTGCTGGGCGTGCTGCTCGGACTGTTCCTGCTGGTGCTGACCACCAAGGGCACGCTGCGTGCCATGGCGTTGGGGCGGCAGAACGTCTCGGTCACCACCTCGCAGTTCCTCAACGACATGGTGCCCAATGGCGTCATTGCGCTCAAGTTCGCCTGGGACCGGCGGCGCGACTCGCAGAACTTCAACGACCCTCTGCTGGGCCTCAAGCGCCTCGGTTACGACTCGCCGCTGGCGGCGGCGCACGCGCTGGGCATCGAGGCCACCGACGAGACCGCGCTGCGCCACGCGCTGCTGGCGCACGGCGCGCAGGACCAGGCGCCGCGCAAGAACCTGCTGTTCTTCCTGATGGAATCGTGGAGCGCCGAGCCCTTCCTGTACCACGACCGCAAGGATTTCGACGTGCTGGGCCGCTTGGCACCGACGATGGCCAACGCCTGCCATTTCTCCAACTTCGACTCGGCCCAACCCGGCACCCATCCCTCGCTGGAGGCCATCCTGTTCTCCACGCCGATCACACCGCTGACGCTGGGCGTGCAGGGCAGCAAACCGATCCCGTGGTCGGTGCCGCTGGTGCTCAAGCAGGCCGGCTACCGCACCCTCTTCGTCACCTCGGCGCGCGCGGGCTGGCGCGAGCTTGACCGCGTGCTCAAGACCCAGGGCTTCGACGAGGTGGTCGACGCCAGCCACCTGAAGGCTGCCTACCCGGAGGCCACGCTGGGCATCTGGGGCGTGTGGGACAGCTATGTGTTCCGTTACCTGTCGGCGCGGCTGAAGCAGCCGCAGGACAAGCCGCTGTTCGTCTTCGTGCTGACCGCCACCAACCACCCGCCCTACGACCTGCCGCCCGAGTACGCGCGCGTCAAGCGCAACGAGGCCCGGTGGGGCGGTGAGCGCAATGCCGAGACGCTGTGGCTCAACATCGACTCCTACCACTACGCCACCGACCTGCTGGGCGGTCTGGTGCAGGAGGTGCAGCGCGGCCCGTTGCGCGGCAACACCGTGATCGCCGCCACCGGCGACCACAATGTGCGCAGCTTCGGTCTGTACGCCACGCCCGAGCGGCGTTACCTGCTGAGCCAGGTGCCCTTCGTGGTCTGGGAGGAGGGCCTGCGCTGCGGCCCGCAGCGCCAGTTGCCGGCCAGCCACCGCGACATGTTCCCCACGCTGTTCCCTCTGCTGGGGGTGCACAACGGCTACGTGCAGACCGGCCGCAACCTGCTGCGCGATCCGGCGCGCGAGCCCAATCCGGCCCTGAATGCACCTTTGAGCGTCAATTACTACGGCACGGCGCGCAACGCCCAGGGCAGCTGGACGCTGGGCGATGCGGCCAGTTTTGTCTGTACCCCCGGCGGCGCGCAGGCCGGGCCAGCCTGTCGCTTCGACCCCCAGCAGGACGCGCTGGCGCGCGCCCAGCTGGGCCTGCTGGATTGGAACGTGCGCACCAGTCTTCAGCGCTAGGGCCTGTAGGACAATCGAACCATGAGCAAATCGATCGACGACCTGTTTTCCCACAACCGCGCCTGGGCTGAGCAGATGGAGCGTGAGCGCCCCGGCTTCTTCACCAGCCTGGTCAAGCAGCAGACGCCGCGCTACATGTGGATCGGCTGTTCCGACAGCCGTGTGCCGGCCAACCAGATCACCGGCCTCGACCCGGGTGAGGTGTTCGTGCACCGCAATGTTGCCAATGTGGTCGTGCACTCGGACCTGAATGCACTGTCGGCGATCCAGTTTGCGGTCGAGCGGCTCAAGGTGGAGCACATCATGGTGGTGGGCCACTACGGCTGCAGTGGCGTGCAGGCAGCGCTGGAAGGCGCGCGCATCGGCCTGGCCGACAACTGGCTGCGCCATATCCAGGACGTGCGGGATCGCCATCGAGAGTTGCTGGACGCACTGCCGGAACGCCACCGCCACGACGCGCTGGTGGAGCTCAACGTCATCGAGCAGGTGGTCAATGTCAGCGTCAGCACCGTGATGATGGATGCCTGGGCCGCCAACCAGAAGGTCAGCATCCACGGCTGGGCCTTCGGTGTGCACGACGGTCTGCTGCAGGACCTGCGCGTCACGGTCAACAGCACCGACTCCATCGAGCCCATGTACCGCGCCGCCGTCCAGGGCGTGCGCGCGGCACGCCGCTAGCGCCGGTCACTGCCGGCGGCACCGACGATGTTTCCGCAACGGCTGGATTCGACGGTCGCCTACGACATCGCCAAGGCGATGATGGATGGCTTCAACCGCCATTACCGGCTGTTTCGGGCCGAGTCCGCGCGTGCCAAGCACCGATTCGAGACGGCCGACTGGCATGCCCAGCAGCGTGCCCAGCGCGAGCGCATCGAGTTCTACGACCTGCGCGTCAAGGAGTGCGTGATGCGGCTGGAGAAGGAGTTCCAGGCCGGTCGCCAGCCTATGGACATCTGGCACCAGGTCAAGCTGCACTACATCGGTCTGCTGGTGGACCACCACCAGCCCGAGCTGGCCGAGACCTTCTTCAACTCGGTCACCACCAAGATACTGCACCGCACGCATTTCCAGAACGACTTCATCTTCGTGCGCCCGGCGGTCAGCACCGAGTACATCGAGAACGAGGAGCCGGCCGCGAAGCCGACCTACCGTGCCTACTACCCGACGCGCGAGACGCTGCGCGAGACGCTCGCGCGCATCATCGGCAACTTCGACCTGCAGCGCCCGTTCGAGGACCTGGCGCGTGACATTGGCCTGGTGCTGGCGGCGGTCAACAGTCAGCTGGGAGCGGCCAAGCTGCGTGCCAACTTCCAGGTGCAGGTGCTGTCCAGCCTGTTCTACCGCAACAAGGGCGCCTATGCGGTGGGCAAGATCATCAACGGTTTCCACGAGGTGCCGTTTGCGCTACCCATCCTGCACAACGAGGCCGGCCAGCTGGTGGTCGACGCCGCGCTGTTCGGCGAGGACGACTTGCTGATGCTGTTCAGCTTCGCGCGCGCCTACTTCATGGTGGACATGGAGGTGCCCTCGGCCTACGTGCAGTTTCTGCGCAGCATGATGCCGCGCAAGCCGCGTGCCGAGCTGTACAACGCCCTGGGCCTGGCAAAGCAAGGCAAGACGCTGTTCTACCGCGACTTCCTCTACCACCTCAAGCACTCGAGCGACCAGTTCCGCATCGCGCCCGGCATCAAAGGGATGGTGATGCTGGTGTTCGACCTGCCGTCCTTCCCCTACGTCTTCAAGGTCATCAAGGACTGGTACCCGCCGCCGAAGGACACCACGCGCGAGCAGATCAAGGGCAAATACCTGCTGGTCAAGCAGCACGACCGGGTGGGGCGCATGGCCGACACGC
>CALRMF020000188.1:0-6104 GCA_943369035.1 Curvibacter sp. AEP1-3 | reverse complement strand
CCATGGTGGCCAGCAGGCCTTGCGTCATGGCCATGTGCAGCCCCCAGAGCAGGACGCCACCCCAGACGAACAGGCCGCGGTCGCTCCAGGCCAGCAGCACATCGGCGGCGATCAGCAGCCCAAGGCCCCAGGCCAGCAGCGTGCGGTGGTCCATGCGGTCGGCCAGTTTGCCGCAGGGGTAGGCGCCCAGGGCGTAGACCCCGTTCATGACGATCAGCACCAGCGGCACCCAGGCCAGCGGCAGGCCGCCCTGCTGCGCGCGCAGCACCAGAAAGGCTTCGGAGAAGCGCGCCAGCGTGAAGACGGCGCCGATGCCCACCACCCACCAGTAGGCGGGCGAGAGCCGGCGCAGGTTGTCGCGCTGGATCGGGTTGGTGCGCGGGGTGCCGGCCGGCCGCTCTGGCTCCTGCACGCCCAGTACCAGCAAGGCCACGCAGAGGAAGGCGGGAATCACCGCCACCCAGAACACGGCATGGAAATCGTTGGCCCACAGCAGCATGAGGCCCATGGCCAGCAGGGGGCCGAGGAAGGCGCCGACGGTGTCGAGCGACTGGCGCAGGCCGAAGGCGGCACCGCGCAATTCGGGCGGCGCGATGTCCGCCACCAGGGCGTCACGCGGCGCACCGCGGATGCCTTTGCCCACGCGGTCCAGCAGGCGCGCAGCGATCACCGGTTCCACCGAGGTGGCCAGCGCGAACAGGGGTTTGGTGAAGGCGCCCAGGCTGTAGCCCAGCACGGCCAGCGGCTTGCGCCGGCCCCACCAGTCGCTCAAGGCGCCAGAAAAGACCTTGACGACCAGTGCTGTGGCCTCTGCCGCACCTTCCAGCAGGCCCACCACCAGCATGCTGGCGCCCAGTCCGGTGACGAGGAACACCGGCAACAGGCTGTGGATCAGCTCGGACGAGACGTCCATCAGCAGGCTGACGAAGCCCAGCGCCCAGATGCTGCCGGGCATGCGAGGCAGCTGGCGAACCGTCATGGTCGACCAGCGTCGGGGAAACCTCAGGCGACGATGACGGGGGCGCCTTCACCGCGTGCGGCGATGACACCGATCTCGTACACCTGCTCACCCAGCCCGCGCAGGGTCTGGGCGGTGGCGGCCGCGTGGGCAGCGTCGATCACCACCACCATGCCGATCCCGTTGTTGAAGGTGCGGTTCATCTCGAAGTCATCGATGCCGGCGGTCTTCTGCAGCCAGGCAAAGAGTTCGGTCTGCGGCCAGCTGCCCTTCTTCAGATGGGCGGCCGTGCCCTCGGGCAGCACGCGCGGGATGTTCTCCAGCAGGCCGCCGCCGGTGATGTGGGCCAAGGCCTTGATCGGATGCTGGGCCAGCGCGGCCAGCACGTTCTTCACGTACAGGCGTGTGGGCTCCATGATGGCCTGCTTGAAGGGCTTGCCGTCCAGCGAGGTCGGGGTGTTGGCGCCGGCGCGCTCGATGCACTTGCGCACCAGCGAAAAACCATTGGAGTGCACGCCGCTGGAGGCCAGACCCAGCACCACGTCACCGGGCTGGACGTTCTGGCCGGTCAGGATCTTGGACTTTTCAACCGCACCGACGCAGAAACCCGCCAGGTCGTACTCGCCGGCCGGGTACATGCCGGGCATCTCGGCCGTCTCGCCGCCGATCAGGGCGCAACCGGAGAGCTCGCAGCCTTTGGCGATGCCCCCCACCACGGCCGCGGCCGTGTCCACGTCCAGCTTGCCGCAGGCGAAGTAGTCGAGGAAGAACAGCGGCTCGGCGCCCTGTACCAGCACGTCATTGACGCTCATGGCCACCAGGTCGATGCCCACGGTGTCGTGCATGTTCCATTCGAAGGCCAGCTTGAGCTTGGTGCCCACGCCGTCGGTACCCGAAACCAGCACCGGCTCCTTGTAACGCTTGGGCACCTCGAACAGGGCGCCGAAGCCGCCGATGCCGGCCAGCACGCCTTCGCGCATGGTTTTCTTGGCCAGCGGCTTGATGCGGTCAACCAGGGCGTCACCGGCGTCGATGTCGACGCCGGCGTCTTTGTAGGACAGGGGAGTGGTGTTGGATGTGCTCATGGAAGGTGGACGGGGCCGGCATGCAGGCAGACCCCGATAGAATTTGCCCTGATTTTAAGGGCAGCCATCGCTCACCCCGTTCTGCCCGCTTCTGCATGTCCCTGACCCACACCCAAAAAAGTGCTCTTGCCTGGAGCGCCATGGCTGCCGTTCTGGCCTTGGCGCTGTGGCTGCTGGCGCCGGTGCTGACCCCCTTCGTGGTGGCAGCGGTGATGGCCTACGTGCTCACGCCGATGGTGGACCGGCTCGACGCCCTGGCCGGCGGTCGCATGCCGCGCCTGTGGGCGGTGCTGATTGCCGAACTGCTGTTCATCGTCGTGCTGCTCGGCGTGGTGCTGTTGATGGTGCCCATCCTGGCCCAGGAGCTGCCGCAGCTGCGCGCCCAGGTGCCGTTGCTGCTGGAATGGCTGGATGGCTGGTTGGGCCCCTGGCTGGCGCAGTTCGGCATTGCGGTATCGCTGGACCTGGCCAGCCTCAAGCCAGTGGTCCTGAAGTACCTCAATGCGAACGTGGAAGACCTGATGGGGCCGCTGTTGGCCTCGTTGAAGATCGGCGGCAGCGTGGCGCTGACGGTGTTCGGCAACGCCATTCTGATCCCGGTGGCGCTGTTCTACCTGCTGATGGACTGGAAGCGCTTCGTGGCACGTCTGGTGGAGCTGGTACCGCCGCGCCTGCGTGGCAGCTACGACAGCTTCATGGCCGAGGCCGATGAGGTGTTGGGGCAGTACCTGCGCGGCCAGTTGCTGGTGATGCTGATCCTGGCGGTCTATTACAGCGTGGCGCTGGCGCTGTTCGGGCTCGATGTGGCGTTGCCGGTCGGCCTTTTTACCGGGCTGGCGATCTTCGTGCCCTATGTCGGCTTCGGCCTGGGGCTGGCGCTGGCCGCACTGGCCGGCTTGCTGGAGTTTGCCGTCAGTGACGGGCCGGGCCGGGTGGCCATCATGCTGGCCGTGGTCTACGGGCTGGGGCAGCTGGTGGAGAGCTTCTACCTCACGCCGCGGCTGGTGGGGGAGCGCATCGGCCTGCACCCCCTGGTGGTGATCTTTGCCCTGCTGGCGTTTGGCCAGCTGTTCGGTTTTGTCGGCGTGCTGGTGGCGCTGCCCGCCAGCGCCGTGCTGCTGGTGGCGGTGCGCCGGCTGCGCCTGCATTACCTGGGCAGCGGGCTGTACCGCGGGGAGCGCCCACGATGAAGCAGATCGCGCTTGATATCGGTCTGGCGCCCGGGCCGACACTGCACAACTTCTTTCCCGGCCCCAACGAGGCGGCGCTGCGGCACCTGCAGTTGTGGCTGGGCGACAAGTCCACCGCCACCACCCGCTCACCGGTGCCCACCTACCTGTGGGGCGCCAGCGGCAGTGGCAAGTCCCACCTGCTCAAGGCGGTGCGCGAGGCGCTGCGGGAGCAGGGCGCTACGGTGGGCTGGCTCGACGCCTCGGTGCACGAGCCGCCGCCGTTTGATGAGCGCTGGGCTGCCGTGCTGCTGGACGATGTGCACCTCTACACCGCGGTGCAGCAGCATGCAGCCTTCAACTGGTTCGTCAATGCCCAGACCAGCCACCAGGGCCTGCTGGCGGCTGGCGAGTTGCCGCCGGCCGACCTCAAGCTGCGTGAAGACCTGCGCACCCGCCTGGGCTGGGGCCATGTGTACGCACTGCAGGTGCTCAGCGAGCCCGAGCGCCGCGCCGTGCTGCGGCAGGCGGCCGACGAGCGTGGGGTGTTCCTCGGCGACGAGGTGATGGACTTCATGCTGACGCGCTTTTCACGCGATCTGGGCAGCCTGATGCAGCTGCTGGAACACCTGGACGGCTATGCCCTGCAGACCCAGCGCGCGATCACCATTCCGCTGATCAAAGCGATGCTGGAGGATGGGTGACCCCCCCCTGAGCGGCTGACGCCGCTTCCCCCCAAGGGGGAACAACGCCAGTGGCCCGGCGGAGCCGGCTCCACGGCGTTTCACGGCTTAGACCCCTCGCGCCATTCCTATCTCAGATTTTCATGACCCAAAAGAAAAAACTGGCCCTGTTCGATCTCGATCACACGCTGCTGCCGATCGATTCCGACTATTCCTGGGGCACCTTTACCACCACCATCGGCTGGACCGATCCGGTCGAGTTTGCGCGCCGCAATGATGAGTTCTATGCGCACTACCAAGCCGGGACGTTGGACGTGCATGACTATGTGCGTTTTGCCACCGAGGCGGCGCGTTCGCGCGGCCCGGAGGAGGCGTTGGCGGCGCGCGAGCGCTTCATGCGCGAGGTGATCGAGCCCGTCATCCAGCCGCAGGCGCGGGCGCTGGTGCGCCAGCACCAGGAGGCGGGTGACGAGGTGTTGATCATCACCGCCACCAACGAGTTCGTCACCCGTCCGATTGCCGACGCCTTTGGCGTCCAGCAGCTGATCGCCGTCGAGCTGGTGCGTGACGCCAGCGGCTGGATCACCGGCGAGATCCGGGGGGTCCCTTCGTTTCGCGAAGGGAAGGTGCGCCGCTTCCATGACTGGCTGGCCGCGCGCCAGTTGAGTCGCGAGCATGCTGAGGTGACCTTTTATTCCGATTCCATCAACGACCTGCCGCTGATGGACAATGCCGACCATCCGGTGGCGACCAACCCCGACGACCGCCTGCGCCAGTTGGCCACGCAACGTGGCTGGCGCATACTGGACCTCTTCAACTGAGCAGTTGGGGGCGGACCTGAGGGTCTGTCCCGCAAGGAAACATGATCAAGAAAATCATCGACAAGCTGCTGGGCAACAGCCGCAGCCAGAAATCGCGCTTCGGCAAGCGCGAGGTGTTTGGCCCGGCCGTGCACGGCATCGACCCGGCCCTGGTGGACAAGCGTGCCATCGACGTGGTGGAGACCCTGCAGCAGGCCGGCTTCGAGGCCTATATCGTCGGCGGCGCGGTGCGCGACCTGTCGCTCGGCCTGCGGCCCAAGGACTTCGACGTGGCGACCAACGCCACACCGGAGCAGGTCAAGGGCCTGTTCCGGCGCGCCTTCATCATCGGACGGCGCTTTCGCATCGTGCACGTGGTGTATGGGCGCGGGCGTGAGCACGAGGTGATCGAGGTCTCGACCTTCCGCGCCTACATGGACAATGCCGCTGCTGAACAGGTCGCCGGCAACGAGCGCACCAGCAAGAGTGAACTGGCGGGCATGAAGCACGCCGTGGACTCCAGCGGCCGTGTGCTGCGCGACAACGTCTGGGGCCCGCAGGACGAGGACGCGACACGGCGCGACTTCAGCGTCAACGCCATGTACTACGACCCGGCCTCCCAGAGCGTGGTCGACTACCACGGCGGCTTGAAGGACGCCAAGAAGCGCGTGCTGCGCATGATCGGCGACCCGGCAGCGCGCTACCGCGAAGACCCGGTGCGCATCATCCGCGCTGTGCGCTTTGCCGCCAAGCTCAGCCCGCTGGGCTTCAAGCTGGAGCCCAAGACCGCCAAGCCGCTGGTCGAGATGAAGGCGCTGCTGGCCGATGTGCCGCAAAGCCGCCTGTTCGACGAGATGCTCAAGCTGTTGCAGACCGGCCATGCACTGGCCACGATCGAGCAACTGAAGAAGCTGGGCCTGGCGCGCGGCATCTACCCGCTGCTGGACCTGGTGGTCGAGCGGGCTGAGTCCCCCTTCGTCAAGGCTGCCTTGCAGGACACCGACCGCCGTGTGGGCGAGGACAAGCCGGTGGCGCCGAGCTTCCTGCTCGCCTGTGTGCTGTGGGCCGACGTGCGCGACGGCTGGGCGCGACGTATTGCGCAGCGCCAGCATTCGCATCCGGCGCTGCAGGAGGCGATCGACGAGGTGTTCGACGCCCGCATCGGTGACGTCTCTGGCCGCGGCAAGCTGGCGGCCGACATGCGCGAGATCTGGATGATGCAGCCGCGCTTCGACAAGCGTGTCGGCAGCACGCCCTTTGGCCTGGTGGAGCAACCGCGTTTCCGCGCCGGCTTCGACTTCATGCGCCTGCGTGCCGATGTGGGTGAAGTGGACGAGGCGCTCGCCGACTGGTGGCAGGAGTTCAGCATCGCGGACGAGACCGAGCGCCAGGACCTGGTGGACCAGGTG
>CALRMF020000187.1:0-6122 GCA_943369035.1 Curvibacter sp. AEP1-3 | reverse complement strand
GGGGCCTGCGGCCGGGTAGCGCCGCATTGCATTTGCGGGGCGATTTTGATTAGTTTGGGAAATCTCGGTATTCAAGAAAATTTATAAGAGCATCTGCCGAATCCCGAATGAGAACTTGATGCTGTTTATTTGCGTGTGCGCTTATATTGTTTTTCAGACGCATTGATCTGCCATCCCTGTGAGGGATGACGGCCGCGATTGGAAGATTTCAGACTACCGGAGATCCGAAAGGAAACCATCAACATGACCAAGAAATACAAAGTACTGATCCTTGGGGCCTCTTATGGGTCGCTGCTGTCGAGCAAGCTGCTGATGGCCGGGCACGCCGTCACGCTGGTCTGCCGCCGGGAGACCGCCGCATTGATCAACGCCGAAGGCACCCGCGTGCGCATGCCGGTCAAGGGCCGTGAGGGTATGGTGGAGATCGATTCGCGCCAGCTGCCCGGTCAGCTCGATGCCGTCTCGCCCAGTGGCGCGCGACCCGAACAGTACGATCTGGTCGTGCTGGCCATGCAGGAGCCACAGTACAGCTCGCCGGGCATGCGCGAACTGATGGAGGCCACGGCCAAAGCCAAGGTGCCCTGCATGTCCATCATGAACATGCCGCCGTTGCCTTACCTCGCTCGTATCCCCGGGTTGGACATCGGTGGCCTGCGCGCCTGCTTCCATGACGCCTCCGTGTGGGCGCATTTCGAGCCTGGCCTGATGACCCTGTGCAGCCCCGATCCGCAGGCCTTTCGGCCGCCGGAGGAGAAGCCCAACGTGCTGCAGGTCGGCCTGCCCACCAACTTCAAGGTGGCGCGGTTCGACAACCCTGCGCATACTGCGATCCTCGAGCAGATGGAGGCGGACATCGCCGGCGCGCGCCTGACGGTGGACGGTGAGGCCTTGGATTTGCCGGTCAAGCTCAAGGTGCACGACTCCATCTTCGTGCCGCTGGCCAAGTGGGCCATGCTGCTGACCGGCAATTACCGGTGCGTGCAGGCCGATGGCATGCGCCCCATCAAGGAGGCTGTGCACAGCGACATCGAGACCTCGCGCCAGATCTACCATTGGGTGGTGGACCTGTGCGTCAGGCTGGGCGCTTCGCCCGATGACATGGTGCCCTTTGACAAGTACGCTGCTGCCGGGCAGGGCCTGCTCAAACCCTCGTCCGCCGCGCGTGCGCTGGCGGCCGGGGCCACCGACATTGAGCGTATTGACCTGCTGGTCAAGCTGGTGGCGGCGCAGCAGGGCCTGAGCAACACCTCCGTCAACGAGACGGTCGAGCTGGTCAACGGCTGGCTGGAGCGCAACCGCAAGGTGGCTGCCGCCAAGAATGCGGCGGAGGCGGTGTCGGCCTGATTGCCGTCAATCGGACACCGCACGGCACCGCAGGCCCTCGGGGCTGCAGTGCCGTGTTTTCCGGTGCCGCAGGTTAGAATACAAAAAATGCGGACGGATCGTCCGCCAGCAAGAGCGAGAAAGGCACCCTGGTTATGACACCGCGAACTACCACCGCCAGCGAGAAAGGTCTCAGGGGTTGCTAGTCCGCGCGCCCTTGGGCGCAGGTACTATCGAATTCATAGCAAGGCGCGGTCTGCACCGCGCCTTTTTCATTTTCTGCGAGTGAGCAACATGGTTCAGATTACGCTTCCTGACGGTTCCAAACGTGAATTCCCCGGCCCGGTGACGGTGGCCGAGGTGGCCGCCTCCATCGGTACCGGCCTGGCCAAGGCCGCGCTGGCCGGCAAGGTGGGGGACAAGGTGGTGGATACCAGCTACCAGATCACGGCAGACAGCCCGCTGTCCATCCTCACGGCCAAGGACGCCGAGGGCCTGGAAGTCATCCGCCACTCCACGGCCCACCTGCTGGCCTACGCCGTCAAGGAGCTGTTTCCGGACGCGCAGGTCACCATCGGCCCGGTGATCGAGCACGGCTTCTACTACGACTTCTCCTACAAGCGCCCGTTTACGCCGGAAGACCTCGCCGCCATCGAGAAAAAGATGGCCGAACTGGCTGCCAAGGACGAACCCGTGGTGCGCCGCGTGCTGCCGCGCGACGAGGCGGTGGCCTATTTCAAGGGCATCGGCGAGCACTACAAGGCCGAGATCATTGCCAGCATTCCGGCCAATGAAGACGTGAGTCTGTACCGCGAAGGCCAGTTCGAAGACCTGTGCCGTGGTCCGCACGTACCCAGCACGGGCAAGCTCAAGCACTTCAAGCTCATGAAGGTGGCCGGCGCCTACTGGCGCGGTGACCACCGCAACGAGATGCTGCAGCGCGTCTACGGCACGGCCTGGGCGACCAAGGAAGAGCTGCAACAGTACCTGACCATGCTGGAAGAGGCCGAGAAACGCGACCACCGCAAGCTGGGGCGCGAGCTCGACCTGTTCCACCTGGACGAGCACTCGCCAGGTACGGTGTTCTGGCACCCCAAGGGCTGGGCGGTTTGGCAGGAGGTTGAGCAGTACATGCGCCGCGTCTACCGTGACAACGGCTACCAGGAGGTCAAGGGCCCGCAGATCATCGACAAGGCGCTGTGGGAGAAGACCGGCCACTGGGACAAGTACCGGGAGAACATGTTCACCACCGAGAGCGAGAAGCGCGACTACGCCCTCAAACCCATGAACTGTCCGGGCCACATCCTGATCTTCAAGCAGGGCATCAAGAGCTACCGCGACCTGCCGCTGCGCTACGGCGAGTTCGGCGCCTGCCACCGCAACGAGCCTACGGGCGGCCTGCACGGCATCATGCGCGTGCGCGGCTTCACCCAGGACGACGGCCATATCTTCTGTACCGAAGACCAGATCCTGCAGGAATGCGTCAACTTCACGGCGCTGCTGCAGAAGGTCTACAAGGACTTTGGCTTCACGGACATCATCTACAAGGTCGCCACGCGGCCGGAGAAGCGCATCGGCTCCGATGCCCTGTGGGACAAGGCTGAGGCGGCCCTGATGGAGAGCCTGAAGGCCGCCAACTGCGCGTTCGAGATTGCCCCCGGTGACGGTGCCTTCTATGGCCCGAAGATCGAGTACACGCTGAAGGACGCCATTGGCCGCCACTGGCAGTGCGGCACCATCCAGGTCGACTTCTCTATGCCCGAGCGGCTGGACGCCGAGTACGTGGGCGAGGATGGCAACCGTCACCGCCCCGTCATGCTGCACCGGGCCATCCTGGGCAGCCTGGAGCGTTTCATCGGCATCCTGATCGAGGAGCACGCCGGCGCGCTGCCCACCTGGCTGGCGCCGGTGCAGGTGTCGGTGCTCAATATCACCGATGCGCAGGCCGATTACTGTCTGGAAATTGCCCAAAAACTCAAGAAATCGTTGCCAAATCAAGAACTTAGGGTGCAAACAGATCTGCGCAACGAGAAAATTACGTATAACATACGGGAGCATTCGATGCAAAAGCTGCCCTACATCCTGGTCGCGGGCGACAAGGAGAAGGCAGCCGGTGCCGTCGCAGTGCGTGCCCGGGGTAACAAAGACCTCGGTGTGATGTCCCTCGAAGCCTTCGTGCAACTCATCGCGGACGACATCGCTCACAAGTCAGTCGAGCAGGCTCCCTGAGGGCTTTACGGCAGGTTTCTGGCACGTACCGGGCGGTTGCAGCCGCTTGGTGCGGCAAAGCTTTAAGGAATTGAACCATCGCTACTGAATTTCGTGATCGCCGCCAGCGCGAAGAACGCAAGCACCGCCTGAACCGTGAAATCACGGCACCTGAAGTCCGCATCTCCGGTCCGGAGAACGAGCCGATGGGGGTGGTCAGTCTGGCAGAGGCCCTGCGACTGGCAGGCGATATGGATGTGGACCTGATCGAGATCGTGGCCACCGCTAATCCGCCCGTCTGCCGCCTGATGGACTACGGCAAGTACAAGTTCCAGGAGCAGAAAAAGGCTGCCGAGGCGAAAGCGAAGCAGAAGGTCATCGAGGTCAAGGAAGTCAAGTTCCGGCCCGGTACCGACGATGGTGACTACAACATCAAGTTGCGCAACATCAAGCGCTTCTTGGAAGAAGGTGATAAGTGCAAGATTACCTTGCGCTTCCGTGGTCGCGAGATCACGCACCAGGAGCTGGGCATGGCCATGCTCGACCGCATGCGTGCCGATCTGGGGGATCTGATCGTGGTCGAGCAGTTCCCCAAGCTCGAAGGCCGGCAGATGATCATGATGATCGCGCCGGGCAAAAAGAAGGGCGGCGGCTCCCAGCCGAAGCCCGCCGCTGACGCGGCGCAGGGTTAAGTTTCGTTTTCTGCAGGTTGCAAGACCGGCAGGAAATGCCGGGGAGGCGAGAGCTTTCCCGAAACGGGGCGGGTCTTGTACCCGCCACGGCAGCAGTGGGGGTGAAACCTCGCTGCGTCAGAAGTGGTGGGTGATGAACTTGCCACTTCAACAAGTGGCTCGGGGCCATCAAGACCGCGACGGGTGTTGCGGCGCCTCACGAGCACAAGGTAATAGGAGCATTGCAATGCCCAAGATGAAGACCAAGAGCGCGGCGAAGAAACGCTTCCGCGTTCGTCCCGGTGGTACCGTCAAGCGCGGTCAAGCCTTCAAACGTCACATTCTGACCAAGAAGACCACCAAGAATAAACGCCATCTGCGTGGCGCGGTGACGGTGCATGAGACCAACATGGGTCACATGGCACAGATGCTGCCCGGCATGGGTATTTAATTAACGACGAACAAGGAGTACTCAAATGCCTCGCGTCAAACGTGGTGTAACGGCCCGCGCCCGTCACAAGAAAGTTCTCGCACTGGCCAAGGGCTTCCGCGGTCGCCGCGGTAATGTCTTCCGCATCGCCAAGCAGGCGGTGATGAAGGCTGGTCAATATGCCTACCGTGACCGTCGCGCCAAGAAGCGCGTGTTCCGTCAGCTGTGGATTGCCCGTATCAACGCGGCGGCCCGTCAGTGCGGCATGACCTACAGCCAGTTCGCCAACGGCCTGAAGAAGGCCCAGATCGAGATCGACCGCAAGGTGTTGGCCGATATCGCTGTGCACGACATGGCGGCCTTCGCCGGCATCGTGGAGCAAGTCAAGGCCAAGCTGGCTGCTTGATCTTCACGCCAGGATTGCTATCGTTAGGGTAGCATTCCATGCACAAGAAACAAGGGCTAGAGCTTGAAAAGGCTTTAGCCCTTGTGCATTTGGAGAGGGCTCAGGAGAGTGTTGCCGCAGCTGCGCTGCCCTGATCGCTTTGCTTATCGCACCACAGAACTAGCGGGTTAGAACATGAACGAGTTGGATGCCATCGTCGACAGCGCGAAATCGGCCTTTGCCCAGGCGGCCACCCCGGCGGACCTGGAGAACGCCAAGGCCCGTTTCCTGGGCAAGACCGGCAGCATCACCGAGCTGATGAAGGGCATGGGCGCCCTGTCCGTGGAAGAGAAGAAGACCCGCGGTGCT
The DNA here is from genome assembly GCA_943369035.1 of Curvibacter sp. AEP1-3. GTDB lineage: Bacteria > Pseudomonadota > Gammaproteobacteria > Burkholderiales > Burkholderiaceae_C > Hylemonella. The sequence continues at coordinate 736 of CALRMF020000187.1, read as the reverse complement.
GCCATCAACGTAGCCAAGCAGGCCATCGAGGCCGCGCTCAACGAGCGGCGCCAGGCCTTGGCAGACGCCGAACTGCAGAAGCAGTTGCAGGCCGAAGCGCTGGACGTGTCCTTGCCAGGCCGTGCCCGTGGCACTGGTGGCCTGCATCCTGTGAGCCTGACCATGGAGCGCTTGGAGACCATCTTCGGCTCCATGGGCTTCGAAGTAGCGCAGGGCCCCGAGATCGAGGCCGACTGGTACAACTTCACCGCCCTCAACACGCCCGAAGACCATCCCGCGCGTTCCATGCACGACACCTTCTACGTCGAAGGTGGCTCGGCCAAGGCGCCGAACCTGCTGCGCACCCACACCAGCCCGGTGCAGGTGCGTCACGCCCTGCAGCATGTGGCCGCGCACCAGGCCAAGGCGAAGGCGGGCGAGCCCATGCCGGAAATCCGCGTCATCGCCCCCGGCCGCACCTATCGCGTGGACAGCGACGCCACCCACTCGCCCATGTTCCACCAGTGCGAAGGCCTGTGGCTTGGCGAGAACGTGAGCTTCAAGGACCTCAAGTACCTGTTCACCGAGTTCTGCCGCACCTTCTTCGAGCGCGACGACCTGGTGCTGCGCTTCCGCCCCAGCTTCTTCCCCTTCACAGAGCCCAGCGCCGAGATCGACATCCAGTTCCAGCAGGGGCCTCTGGCCGGCCGCTGGCTGGAAGTGGCCGGCTCCGGCCAGGTGCACCCGAACGTGGTGC
>CALRMF020000186.1:0-6170 GCA_943369035.1 Curvibacter sp. AEP1-3 | reverse complement strand
GGGCGAATTCGCCGACGAGATCAACGCGCCACGCTGAACGCGAGCGCGCAAGACGGCGGCGGTCGGACGCTTACTGCTCTTCTCAGTGGGTGCCGACGCCGGTTTCCTTCAGGCCGACCGACGGTCAGCTTGGGCAATGGATCTGGCGTCCGCGGGAATGGCGGCGCATGCGTTGGCGTGGACAGATCGCTATCGGCAATTTGGGCGAAAGGTTACGGAGGAGCAACTGATCCTTGCGGGAATCGATGCGCTGCTCTTATTGATCCGGCCCTTGCGCACTTGAATTTATCTGCACCGCCCCCAACTCTGATTCATGCAAGCAACTGACATGCGATCGCTGAGCCGAGAGGCGCGTCATGAACGCCGAGCACAGGTCATCCGACTGCGCAAAGCCGGCAGCACATACGAGGAGATCGCTGCGCTCACTGGCCTGAGCCGCACGGGCGTCTTCAACATCTGCAAGCGCCATGAGGCGCTCGGCGCCAAGGCGCTGCACGACGCCATCGGCGGACGCAAGCTCGGCGAGAAGCGCTTACTCGACCCCGCCCAGGAGGCCCTGGTGCGCAAGCTCATCGCCGACAAGACGCCAGATCAGCTCAAGATGCCCTACGCGCTGTGGACGCGCGCGGCAGTAGCCGAGCTCATCGAACAGCGCTTTGGGCTGCGACTGCAGGTGCGCACCATGGGCAAGTACCTGGCACGCTGGGGCTTCACACCGCAAAAGCCGATGAAGAAGGCCTACGAGCAGTCACCGGCGGCGGTCAAGAAGTGACTCGATGAGGACTACCCTGCCATCGCCGCGCGTGCCAAGGCTGAGGGAGCCGAGATTCACTGGGGCGACGAGAGCGGGCTGCGCAGCGACGACGTACGCGGCCGAGGCTTTGCGCCCAAGGGCCAGACGCCGGTGGTGCGGGTCAACAACAAGCGCCACGGCCTGTCGGTTATCTCCACCGTGACCAACAAGGGGCAGATGCGCTGGCGCATCTTTGACGGGGCGCTCAACACCACGATCCTGATCGACTTTCTGCGTCGGCTGATCAAGGGGCAGACCAAGAAGGTGTTCCTCATCCTGGACAACCTGCGGGTGCATCACGCCAAGCAGGTCAAGGCCTGGCTGGCAGAGCATGCCGATGCCATCGAGGTTTTCTACCTGCCGAGCTACAGCCCGGAGTTGAACCCGGATGAGATGGCCAATGCTGACATCAAGCAGGCGGTGACCAAGCAGGCGCCGGCGCGAACGAAGCTGCAACTGGTGAAGGCCACGGCCAAGCACTTGCGCAGCGTCCAACGACAACCTGAACGAATTCGCAAGTACTTCGAGCACGGCCCCGTTCGCTACGCGGCTTGAGTCAAGTTCAATGAGGCCGGATCAATAACGGCTGCAACCGAATCGGAGTCGCAGCATCTGGATGACATTGACCGTGAGCTTCATGCAGCCATGGCATGTATGCCCGCTGACTGGAGCCATGCCGGAGTCAGTGCTCTTCATTGCGCGCGCGATGCGTATCGCACCGAGATGGCGGAGCTCGGCATACCCCTCATGGAGATACAAACGATCACGCGGCGGGCACAAAGGCGGCACGCACTCGTCTATTCGGGTGATTGCTAGCCATCGACAGCACCGCTTGACGGCTCGGATTCAGTCTTCGTACGAATACATGAACTACCTCCAGGTAGTCCAAGTTTTTAGCCGCATCCCCAAAATCAACAAACCGTGCGCATCACGCAGTCTGGTGTTCAAGCTCTCGGCAATGTCATCGAGTTCGACTTGGTTGAAGATGAAGACGCTGAGGCTGGTGCCCTTGGTTAAGTACTGTCGGATGAGCCCGTTGGTGTTCTCGCAGGTGCTGGGTCCGCCTCAGCGCGACGGACCTGGCTGTGGATGGTGCTCGAATAGCCAGTCTTTGAACGCCAGCGCTGCGGGCGAGAGCCGCTTGCCACGCGGATACACCACGTGCCAGCGGCGGATCAGCGGAAACCCCAGAACATCGAGCAACACCAACTCGCCCAGCGCAAGTTCCGACACTACAGTCGTTGCGGAGAGGACCGCCAGCCCCAGGCCACCGGCCACGGTCTGCTTGATGGCTTCGTTGCTGCCGACTTCCAGACGGGTTTTCAGCGTAATACCCTGGCTGGCGAAAAACTTCTCGGACGTGAGCCGGGTGCCCGAACCGGGCTCCCGCAGGATGAAGGGCTCGTTCTTCAGCTGCTGCGCTGACAGGCGCTGTTTGCCCACCAGCGGATGGTCTGGCGGCGCCACTAGCACCAGCGGGTTGTCGGCAAAGTCTTCGCAGACTACGTCCATGTTCTCGGGCGGCTGACCCATGATGTAGAGATCGTCCTGATTGCTGGCGAGCCGTTGCAAAAGGTTCTCGCGGTTGCCCACCACCATCGCCACTTCAATGCCCGGGTGGGCCGCACAAAACCCCCCCAGCAGCTTGGGCACGGTGTACTTCACCGTAGTCAGGATGGAGAGCTTCAGGCTACCCCTTTCCACGCCTTGCAGGGCCGCGAGGTCTTGCGAGAGGCGCTCCATGCGCGATTCGATGTCGGTGCATGCGTCGGCCAGGGTCTGACCGGTGGTGGTCAGATAAATCTTCTTACCCAGCTGCTCAAACAGCGGCTGCCCGACCGTCTCGGACAGTTGCTTGACCTGCAAGGACAGGGTGGGCGGCGAGAGGTGAAGTTCTTCGGCCGCGCGCGCAAAGCTGTTGTGGCGTGCCACAGCCAGAAAGATGCGCAGCTGATGTAGGGTGGCGTGGCGTATGTTCAAGTTTTATTTAAGTAAACGATAACGGTACAAACATTTTACTGTTTCTTATTTTGTGCCGCGCACACAATCCCACCAGTTCAGCGCAAATCTACCCGAATTGGGGCGCACTGAGCGCACCAGTTCTAGACCACCTGCCTTCAACGAGGAGCGAATATGGCTGTTAAGACTTACAACGCCGGCGTCAAGGAATACCGCCAGACCTACTGGATGCCGGAGTACTCACCCCTGGATACCGACATCCTGGCTTGCTTCAAGATCACGCCGCAACCGGGCATCGACCGTGAAGAAGCAGCGGCCGCCGTGGCCGCAGAGTCTTCGACGGGCACGTGGACAACGGTGTGGACGGATCTGTTGACCGACCTGGACTACTACAAGGGGCGTGCCTATCGCATTGAGGACGTGCCTGGCGACGACACCTGCTTCTACGCCTTCATTGCTTACCCCATCGATCTGTTCGAAGAGGGTTCGGTGGTCAACGTCTTCACCTCGCTGGTGGGCAACGTGTTCGGCTTCAAGGCCATCCGTGCGCTGCGCCTGGAAGACGTGCGCTTCCCCATTGCCTACATCAAGACCTGCGGCGGCCCGCCCCTGGGCATCCAGGTCGAGCGCGACATCATGAACAAATACGGCCGTCCGCTGCTGGGCTGCACCATCAAGCCCAAGCTGGGCCTGTCGGCCAAGAACTACGGACGTGCGGTGTACGAGTGCCTGCGCGGTGGCCTGGACTTCACCAAGGACGACGAGAACATCAACAGCCAGCCGTTCATGCGCTGGCGCCAGCGTTTCGACTTCGTGCAGGAAGCCACCCTCAAGGCCGAGCGCGAGACCGGTGAGCGCAAGGGCCACTACCTGAACGTGACAGCCCCCACGCCGGAGGAGATGTACAAGCGCGCCGAGTACGCCAAGGAGATCGGTGCTCCCATCATCATGCACGACTACATCACCGGCGGCTTCTGCGCCAATACCGGTCTGGCCAACTGGTGTCGAGAGAACGGCATGTTGCTGCACATCCACCGCGCCATGCACGCCGTGATCGACCGCAATCCGCACCACGGCATCCATTTCCGCGTGCTCACCAAGATCCTGCGTTTGTCCGGCGGCGACCACCTGCACACCGGCACTGTGGTGGGCAAGCTCGAAGGTGACCGCGCCTCCACCCTGGGCTGGATCGACCTGCTGCGCGAGTCCTTCGTGCCAGAAGACCGCAGCCGCGGCATCTTCTTTGATCAGGACTGGGGCTCACTGCCTGGCGCCTTTGCCGTGGCGTCTGGCGGCATCCATGTGTGGCACATGCCTGCTCTGGTCAACATTTTCGGCGACGACTCGGTGCTGCAGTTCGGTGGTGGCACCTTGGGCCACCCCTGGGGTAACGCAGCTGGTGCCTGCGCCAACCGCGTGGCGCTTGAAGCCTGCGTGCAGGCGCGCAACGAAGGGCGCCAACTGGAGAAGGAGGGCAAGGAGATCCTGACCGCCGCTGCGGCCCACTCGCCCGAACTCAAGATCGCCATGGAGACCTGGAAAGAGATCAAGTTCGAGTTTGACACCGTGGACAAGCTCGACATCGCCCACAAGTGATCCGTGCCCACGCACCAGGCACCACCCCATCCCCTTTGAAAGGAAACCGACATGGCCGTCCAAGTCTACAAATCGTCCCAGAAGTACGAGACCTTTTCTTACCTGCCGCCCATGACAGCCGAACAGGTTCGTCGGCAGATCGCCTACTCGATTGCGCAGGGCTGGAACCCGGCGGTTGAGCACACCGAAAAGGGCACCGCCGCGACCAGCAACTTTTGGTACATGTGGAAGCTGCCGCTGTTCGGCGAGCAATCGGTGGACGCGGTGCTGGCCGAGCTTGAGGCCTGCCATCGCGAGTTCCCCAACCACCTGGTTCGCGTGATTGCTTACGACAACTATGCCCAGAGTCAAGGCATGTCGTTTGTGGTCTACCGCTGAGCACACCGACGGCCGTCGCTGACAGCCCCCGCCACACCAGTTGCACCACTTGATCGAGGTAAGAGATGACATTCGCCGACCCCAGCACAGCACAAGTCACCCTCTCGGGTCGTGAATTGGCCCTGCAAAGGCGCCAAGCCATGGCTCTGCGAGGCAAAGTCGGCGCAGTCAAGTCTGGCGCCGCAGGGGCGGGTGGCGGATCGACCACCCGCCCTGCAATGGCGATGACTTCGCAAGCCAATCAGTCGGCTGCGCCGATGCCGCAGACTGGGTTGCGCGATGCTGCAGCGCTGGCAGATTGCGGTTGTGGGTGCCAAGGTGCTGGTATCTGCAACACCGCCGACCCATTGACGGGGCCCATCGCGCAGGCGACTGGCGCTTCAAACGCAGAACCGGTGTTGCCTGCCATGGACGTGGGATCAACCCGCGCGCTGGCGCGCGCCCGGCGTGTGGCGCTGGCTTCAGGCGGAAAGAAAGGCGCGCTGCGTGTGGCCCAGGCAACCCGGCTGGCGGCTGTGTTGCCGCAGCAGGACTGGCAGCAAGCGATTGACAAGGGCACATCGGGCCGGGAGGTCGCGCGGCAGCGCCGCTTGGTGCGAGCCTTGGTCGGGCGCGAGGAAGCGCCTTCGACAGCGCCCCGTTCCCACGGCCGCATGCGCGCCAGGAACACCGCGGTGGAGGTTCCGCCCAAGGTGGTCCTGGGCCACACCTTGGCTGGACAGCCGGTGAGTGGAACAACGGTGGACAGTGATCGCAAGGTGACTGGCAACGAAACCGGTGCCTGCAAGAGCGTCACCGGGACCGAATACCTGAGTCTGGAGCAGTTCAGCTCCATTTGTGGGACGAAGCCGACGCCAGGTCCACGCAAGGTCAGTGTCATGTCTTCCCAGGGCGGACAAACCGTCTCGGGCGTCAACGTTGGCCGTGACGTCAAGGTCACCGGCAACGAGAGCGGCGCGTCGCGCCAACTGACCGGCTCCCAGTATTTCAGCACCGCCGATTTCGGCCTGCAGGCCGGTCGCGTGGCGCCGTCCAAGGTGGCTGCGGTGCAGACTCTGGGGGGCAGCACGGTTACGGGTACTGAAGTGGGCCGCAGCACCAAGGTCACTGGTGATGACCGCGGTGGTTGCCGCGCCGTCACCGGTACCGAATACCTCAGCGCCCAGCAGCTCGGTGCCGTGTGCACCGCTCCCGAGCCGGTCCAATCCGTGGCCAAGGTCGGGCGTGACCGGACCTGGAACCGGCAGACCATCACGGGCGTGCGTTTTGACCGCGCGCCGGGTGTCACTGGCCAAGAGTACGGCGCCTGTGCGCCCATCAGCGGGACGTCGTATGTCGGGCGACCGCAGTATGAAGCGTTCTGCCAGCCCGCAGAGACCGAAGCGCAGCAGGCGTTCAGCCGGATCGACGGCGTGGTTTCGGCCGCGTTCGTGACCGGCGACCG
>CALRMF020000185.1:0-6236 GCA_943369035.1 Curvibacter sp. AEP1-3 | reverse complement strand
GGTCAGCTTGCTCCAGCCGTCGGTAGCCACCTTGCCATCCTTGGCGTCCAGGCCGACGATGATATGGCCGCCAAAGGCGGTGCAGGCGTCCTGCAGGAAACCCGGGTTCTTGACGGCGGCCGTGCCGATGATGACGTAACGCAGGCCGGCGTCGAGGTAGCGCTCGATGGTGTCGAGATCGCGGATGCCGCCGCCGAGCTGCACGTCGATTTCGCTGCCCACTTCCTTCAGGATGCTGCGTATGGCCTGTTCGTTCTTCGGCTGCCCGGCGAAGGCGCCATTGAGGTCCACCAGGTGCAGGCGGCGTGCGCCCTTGTCAACCCAGTTGCGTGCCATCTGCGCCGGGTCTTCGCCGAAGGTGGTGGACTGGTCCATGTCGCCCTGCTTCAGGCGCACGCAATGACCGTCTTTCAAATCAATGGCAGGAATTAAAAGCATGATGCTTCAGGAATGAGGGGGCTGTCAGGAGTGCCGCAGATACGAGGGAGACCGGAATCAGGGATTCCAGTACAGGAAGTTGCGATAAAGGGCCAAGCCGTGGGCTGCACTTTTCTCGGGGTGAAATTGGGTGGCGAAAATATTATCGCGCGCAATCGCCGAGGTGAAGCGGCCGCCGTAATCGGTCTCGCCGGCGCTGTGGCGTGCATCCGACGGTCGGGCGTAGAAGCTGTGCACGAAATAGAAGTAGCTGCCGTCCGGCACCTCCCCCCAAACCGGGTGGCGGCCCTGGCCCGCATCCATCTGCCAGACCTGGTTCCAGCCCATCTGCGGCACCTTGTAGCGGCTGCCGTCGGGCTGTGCGCGTCCCGCCAAGTCGAATTTGGTGACCTCGCCATGGATCAGGCCGAGGCCCGGGGTGTCGCCTTCGGCGCTGTGGTCCAACATCATCTGCATGCCGACGCAAACGCCAAACAGCGGCTTGTCCGCTGCGGCCTCCAGCACGGCATCGCGCAGGCCGGAGTCGCGCAGCTCGCGCATGCAGTCGGGCATGGCACCCTGGCCGGGCAGCACCACGCGCTCAGCGGCGCGTACTTCGTCCGGGCGCGAGGTGATCAGCACATGCCAGCCGGTGCCGGCGGCTGCGGCCTGCACGGCCTGCGACACCGAGCGCAGATTGCCCATGCCGTAGTCAACGACGGCAACGGTCTTGGCCGCGATTCCGGTGCTCATGAACTTACAGCGATCCCTTGGTCGAGGGAATGGTGCCGGCTGAGCGCGGATCGATCTCCAGCGCGGCGCGCAGCGCACGGCCGAAGGCCTTGAACACAGTCTCGGCCTGGTGGTGGGCGTTCTCGCCGCGCAGGTTGTCGATGTGCAGCGTGATGAAGGCGTGGTTGACAAAGCCCTGGAAGAACTCATAAGCCAACTGGCTGTCGAACGTGCCGATCATGCCGCTCTTGAATGGCACATGCATGACCAGCCCCGGACGGCCGGAGAAGTCAACCACCACGCGAGATAGCGCCTCATCCAGCGGCACATAGGCATGGCCATAACGGCGGATGCCCTTCTTGTCGCCGACCGCCTTGGCCACCGCCTGGCCCAGGGTGATGCCGACGTCTTCCACGGTGTGGTGGCCATCGATGTGCAGGTCACCCTTGGCCTGGATGTCGAGGTCGATCAGGCCGTGGCGCGCGATCTGGTCCAGCATGTGGTCGAAGAAACCGATGCCGGTGGACAGGCGCGAGACACCCGTACCATCGAGGTTGACGCGGGCGGTGATCTGGGTCTCGGCGGTGTTACGCGAGACTTCTGCAATGCGGGGTGTGCTCATAGTGATTCTTTCAGCGCGGCCAGCATCTGGCGATTTTCATCCGGCGTACCGACGGTCAAGCGCAGGCAGTTGGCCAGCAAGGGGTGCAGCTTGGAAACGTTCTTCACCAGCACCTTGCGCGCCTTCATTCCCTCGAAGGCCTTGGCCGCATCCGGCACGCGCACCAGGATCATGTTGGCCTCGCTGTTCCAGGCCCGCACCCCGGGCAAGGCCGACAACGCTTCCAAAATCATAGCACGCTGCGCTTTGATCTCAAGGGCCTGGGTCGCAAAAACATCGGCATGCTCGAGCGCGAACAGGGCGCACTCGTAGTTCAGCACGCTCACGTTGTAGGGCGGGCGCACCTTGTCGATCTCGGCGATCAACGCAGCCTGTCCGATCATGTAGCCCAGCCGCACGCCGGCCAGGCCGAACTTGGACAGGGTGCGCATCAGCAGCACATGGCCATGCGCTGCCGGATCGGCACGCATCTGGTCGAGCCAGGTGCGCGCGGCAAAGGGCTGGTAGGCCTCGTCCAGCACCACCAGACCGCCCTGCTCACCCACGGCGGCAATGATCTTCGCGATCACCGCCGCATTCCACAGGTTACCGGTCGGGTTGTTCGGATAGGCGATGTACGTGATCGTCGGCTTGTGCTGGCGGATGGCAGCCAGCATGGCGGCCTCGTCCAGTTCGAAATCAGGGGTGAGCGGCACGCCATGGAAGGCCAGGCCCTGCAGCTGCGCGCTCATGGCGTACATGACGAAACCCGGCACCGGCGCCAGGATGGAGGCACCCGGCACGTCGCAGGCCATGGCCAGCAGCGAAATCAGCTCGTCCGAGCCGTTGCCCAGCATCAGGTCACAGCCCGCGGGCATGTTGGCGTAGCGTGCCAACGCAGCGCGCAGGTCGTTGACGCGGCCATCCGGGTAACGGTTCAGCGCCAGTTTGCCCAGGCGCTGACCCAACTCGGCCTGCAGCGCGGGCGGCAGGCCGTAGGGATTCTCCATCGCGTCGAGCTTGACCATGCCGGCTGATTCCTGCACGGCATAGGCATGCATGCCCTGGATGTCCTGGCGGATCAGCCTCTGCAGCTTGGGATCGAGGGCACTCATGCTTTGCCCCCCTTCAACCGCATCTCGGCCGCACGGGCATGCGCCTGCAGGCCTTCGCCATGGGCCAGCACGGAAGCAATCTGGCCCAGCGACTGAGCGCCCGCCTCACTGACCTCGATCAGGCTGCTGCGCTTCTGGAAGTCGTACACGCCCAACGGCGAACTGAAGCGTGCCGTGCCGCTGGTGGGCAGCACGTGGTTGGGTCCGGCACAGTAGTCTCCGAGTGACTCGCTGGTGTAGGCACCGAGGAAGATGGCACCGGCATGTTTCAGCAGCGGTTCCCACTGGTGCGGCTCGCGGCTCGACACCTCCAGGTGCTCGGGTGCAATGCGGTTGGAGATGGCGCAAGCCTCTTCCATGCTGCGGGTGTGGATCAGCGCGCCACGCCCGGTGAGCGACTTGGCAATGATCTCGGCGCGCGGCATCTGCGGTAGCAGGCGGTCGATCTCGCGCTGCACGGCGTCGAGGTAGGCCGCATCCGGGCACAGCAGGATGCTCTGCGCCAGTTCGTCGTGCTCGGCCTGGGAGAACAGGTCCATGGCCACCCAGTCGGCCGGGGTGGTGCCGTCGGCCAGCACCAGGATCTCGCTCGGGCCGGCAATCATGTCAATGCCGACCTGGCCGAAGACGCGGCGCTTGGCGCTGGCCACGTACGCGTTACCCGGGCCGGTGATTTTGTCCACACCGGGCACGGTGGCCGTGCCGTAGGCCAGTGCGGCCACGGCCTGGGCACCGCCAATGGTGAAGGCACGGCTGACGCCGGCGACATAGGCCGCAGCGAGCACCAGCGGATTTTTCTCGCCACGCGGCGTGGGCACCACCATGACGATCTCGCCCACCCCGGCCACGTGCGCCGGAATGGCGTTCATCAGCACCGACGACGGATAGGCCGCCTTGCCGCCCGGCACGTAGATGCCAACGCGGTCCAACGGTGTGACCTTCTGGCCCAGCAAGGTGCCATCCGCATCGCGGTAGCTCCAGCTCTCGCCGGAGGCCTTCTTCTGCGCCTCGTGGTAGCTGCGCACACGCTGCGCGGCAGCCTGCAGCGCCTCGCGCTGCGTGGCCGGCAGGGCTTCAAAGGCTGCCTTCAATTCCGCCTGCGTCAGTTCCAGGTCCTTGAGCGAGGCCGCCTGCACGCCGTCGAAGCGCGCGGTGTACTCCAGCACGGCCGCATCGCCGCGCTGCTGCACATCGGCCAGGATCTCGGTCACGCGCTGTTCGATCGCGGCGTCGGTCTCGCCCGACCAGTGCAGTCGCGCCTTGAACTTGGCCTCGAAATCGGTCTCAAACGTTGACAGACGGGCTGGTGCAGCTATCAAATTCATAGTAATCACTTCGAGCCCACGACGCCGGCAAAGGAGTCGATGATGCGACGGATCGGTTCGCGCTTGAGCTTGAGCGCCGCCTGGTTGACCACCAGGCGCGAGCTGATGTCCATGATGTGTTCCACCTCGACCAGATGATTGGCCTTGAGGGTATTGCCGGTGGATACCAGGTCGACAATGGCATCGGCCAGGCCGGTCAGCGGCGCCAGCTCCATGCTGCCGTAGAGTTTGATCAGGTCCACGTGTACGCCCTTGGCGGCGAAGAACTCGCGCGCAATGCCGACGTACTTGGTGGCCACCGTCAGGCGCGAGCCCTGGCGCACGGCGGCAGCGTAGTCATAGCCCTCGCGCACGGCCACGCTGATGCGGCACTTGGCGATCTGCAGATCGAGCGGCTGGTACAGGCCGTCGCTGCCATGCTCCAGCAGCGTGTCCAGGCCGGTGATGCCAAGGTCGGCGCCGCCGTACTGCACATAGGTGGGGACGTCAGTCGCGCGCACCAGCACCACACGCACGTCCGGCTGGTTGGTGGCCAGGATGAGCTTGCGGGTCTTGTCCGGATCGTCCAGCACCTCGATGCCGGCCGCCTTGAGCAGCGGCACGGTCTCGTCAAAAATGCGGCCCTTGGAGAGTGCGAGCGTGATCATGGTTTTATTGTCTCATTTGAGCGCCGCCGGACCGCCCCAAGGCGCGAAAGCCCCACACCAAGCGCAGCACGGGACATGCCTGCACGGGGGCAGCGCAGCACACGTCAGTGACAAGCGTGGGGGCCATCATTTGACACGCTCGATATCGGCACCGATGGCGGCCAACTTGGCTTCCATGCGGTCGTAACCTCTATCAAGGTGATAGATGCGATCTACCAGCGTCTCGCCCTCGGCCACCAGGCCGGCAATCACCAGGCTGGCGGAGGCGCGCAGGTCCGTGGCCATGACGGTGGCACCTGACAGGCGTGGCACGCCCTCCACCACCGCCACGTTGCCGTCGATCTGGATGTTGGCGCCCAGGCGCACCAGCTCGTTGACGTGCATGTAGCGGTTCTCGAAGATGGTCTCGGTCACCTTGGCCGTGCCCTGCGCCACGCAGTTGAGCGCCATGAACTGGGCCTGCATGTCGGTCGGGAAGCCCGGGTACTCGGTGGTGCGGAAGCTCTGCGCCTTCAGCCGCCCTTGCGACTGGATGCGGATGCCTTCGGCCAAGGCCGTCACGGTGGCACCGGCCGCCTGCAGTTTTTCGATCACCGCGTCCAGGTGATCGGCCCGACCATGCCTGAGCACCACGTCACCGCCGGCCGCGGCCACGGCACAAAGGAAGGTGCCGGTCTCGATGCGGTCGGCCACCACCTGATGCTCACAGCCGTGCAGGGCCTCGACGCCCTGGATACGGATGCGGCTGGTGCCATGGCCTTCGATCCTGGCGCCCATCTTGATCAGCATCTCGGCCAGGTCCGGAATCTCCGGCTCCTGCGCCGCGTTCTCCAGCACGGTCTCACCGTCGGCCAGGCAGGCGGCCATCAGGAAGTTCTCGGTACCTGTGACCGTCACCATGTCGGTGGTGATGCGCGCCCCCTTCAGGCGCTTCTGCCCCTGGGGCAAGCGGGCGATGATGTAGCCATGCTCGACCGAGATCTCGGCCCCCATGGCCTGCATTCCCTTGATGTGCTGGTCCACGGGACGCGAACCGATGGCGCAACCACCCGGCAGCGAGACCCGGGCCTGGCCGAAGCGGGCCAGCAAGGGCCCGAGCGCCAGCACCGAAGCGCGCATGGTCTTGACAAGCTCATACGGCGCTTCGGGCTTGTCCAGCGTGGACGCGTCGAGCTGCACCGTACCATCGGCGCTCCGCTCAGCCGTGACCCCCATGTTGCGGATCAGCTTGAGCATGGTGGCCACGTCCTGCAGTTGCGGCACATTGCGCAGCGTCACCGGCTGCGCGGTCAGCAGCGCGGCACACAGCTCCGGCAGGGCGGCATTCTTGGCGCCGGAGATCAGCACCTCGCCGCGCAGCGTGCGGCCGCCGCGGATGAGCAATTTATCCATGAGAGTT
>CALRMF020000184.1:0-6313 GCA_943369035.1 Curvibacter sp. AEP1-3 | reverse complement strand
GGCGCCGCCGCCGGCGGTACCCAAGGTGCTTGCAACGACCGCATTTTCGCTGCCTGTCCTGCCCACGCTGCCCGTGAAACAAGCGCCAGCAGCTATCAAGACAGTAGCGCATCAAGGCGCAGCCAAGCCGACGCCCGAGTCGCTCGTGGGGCAGGCCATGCACCGCCTGCTCGAATGGGCAGCGCTCGACGCTGCCGGCTGGACGCCGCAGCAGGTGCAGCGCGTGGCGGCCGAGTTCGGGCTGGATACTGCGCAGGCGCAGCAGGCCGCGGCGATGGCACAGCGCATCCTGGTGGGTGAGGGCGCCTGGGCCTGGCGCGCCGCCGAACTGAGCTGGCATGGCAATGAAGTGCCGGTCACCTTGCAAGGCAGTGTGCGCCGCATTGACCGGCTGGTGCGGCGCCACGACGGCAGCTGGTGGGTGCTGGACTACAAATCGGCGGCGCAACCGCAGGCACGTGACGAGCTGCTGGCGCAGCTGCGCAGCTACCGGCAGGCAGTGCAGGCCGCCTGCCCGGGCGAGCCGGTGCGGGCCGCCTTCCTGAGTGCCACGGGCACACTGGAAGAGATAGATTCGTGAAGCACCCCCTGAGCCGCTGCGCGGCTCGATGCATACGGCCAGAGGCCGTTGCTCTTCGGGCTGTCCAAGCCTGCGCAGGCAGGCTTGGAGCCGCAGCCCTCAGCCCCTCTCTCGCCTGTGGCGGGAGGGGGACCGCACCGACGGCCCGGCCGAGCCGGTTCCGTGGTGCGACTGGGCTGTGTGCTTCCCTGCTTTATGCGTTGCGGGTGCCGACAATACGGAATGGATGACTGAAATGCAGAACAAGAAAGTGGCCGTGATCGGCGGTGGTCCGGCCGGCCTGATGGCGGCCGAGGTGCTGGTGCAGGCCGGCGTGGCGGTGGACCTGTATGACGCCATGCCCTCGGTGGGGCGCAAGTTCCTGCTGGCGGGCAAAGGCGGCATGAACCTGACGCACTCCGAGTCGGCCGACCGCTTTGCTGCGCGCTATGGCGAGCGGCGCGCGCAGATCGAAGGCCTGTTGCGTGATTTCGGTGCCGCCGAGTTGCGTCTATGGGCGCAGGGGCTGGGCATCGAGACCTTCGTCGGCAGCTCGGGCCGCGTGTTCCCGACCGACATGAAGGCCGCGCCAATGCTGCGCGCCTGGCTCAACCGCCTGCGTCACCCGGCCCATGGGGGCGCCGGGGTGCAGTTCCACATGCGGCACCGCTGGCTCGGCTGGGCGGCGGACGGTCGCACCTTGCGTTTCGAGACGCCGCAGGGCGAGGTGCAGGCGCAGTCGGATGCTGTGGCGCTGGCCTTGGGCGGTGGCAGCTGGGCGCGGCTGGGCTCCAACGGCGCCTGGGTGCCGCTGCTGAGCGCACGCGGCGTGGCGGTGGCGCCCCTGCTGCCGGCCAATTGCGGCTTCGATGTGGCCTTGCAACCGGCCTTGTCGCCGGGGGAGGCCATGCCGGTGCAGTCGGTGGCGGCGCCGACGGGAGGCTGGAGTCCGTATTTCGTTGAGCGCTTCGCCGGCCAGCCGTTCAAGACCGTGGCCATCGCCTTCACCAACGCGCAGGGGCAGACCTTCCGCCGCAAGGGCGAGTTCGTCGCCACCGCCACCGGGGTGGAGGGCAGCCTGGTCTATGCCGCGTCCGGCCTTCTGCGCGACGAGATCGTCCGCAGCGGCCATGCCACGCTGCGTCTTGATCTGCTGCCCGATCTCTCGCCCGAGCGCGTGCGGGCCGAGGTGATGCACCCGCGTGGTTCCAAATCGCTGTCCAGCCACCTCAAGAGCCGGTTGGGACTGGATGGCATCAAGATGGCGGTGCTGTACGAGGTGCTGGGCAAGGATGCGATGCACGACCCGGCCCGGCTGGCCGAGGCCATCAAGGCGTTGCCGCTGCGCCTGGTGGCGGCACGGCCGCTGGACGAGGCCATCAGCAGCGCCGGTGGCGTGCTGTTCGAGGCGCTGAATGCCGACCTGATGTGCGAGGCGCTGCCCGGCGTGTTCTGCGCCGGCGAGATGCTGGACTGGGAAGCCCCCACCGGCGGCTACCTGCTCACCGCCTGCTTCGCCAGCGGCCGGCGCGCCGGTGCCGGCGTGCTGCGCTACCTGGCAGTGTGAGCCGTGTGCGGCCTCAGAGCTTGATCTGGTAGTCGTTGTGGCCGTTGTCGTTCGGCGGCAGGGCCACGGCGCCAAAGCGCTGGTAGATGGCAATGGCCTCGGTGTTGTGCGGTGAGACGTCTTCCAGGGTGAAGGTGCTGCACTGGCGGGCGCGCGCCGCGCCGATCAGCGTGCCGAGGACGGTGGTGCCGTAACCCTTGCGGCGAAAGGCCGGCACCGTGACGATGTTGCTGAGCCGGAAGTCTCGGCCCTGCACCACGCCCAGACCTTCGAGCACTTCATGCTTGTCGACCGCCAGCTTCACCGTGTAGCTGGGGTCGACGTCGCCCCAGAAGTGCAGGTGGATATCGATCCGGTTCAGGTCCATGGTTTTGCTGAACGGCCACATGCGGTCTCCCGTGAGTGTTGGAGGTCCCGGCAGACGCGGCTTCTGCCGGCGACTGTCTGGATGCTGTTATTTGTCTATCTGCCACTCTTTTTGTTACGATCAATTCTAGTAAATGACCTCACCACGATGAAACCGCTCCTGGCTCTCACCGCGCTCACGACGTGCCTTCCCGTCATGGCCAATAACTGGATTCCCTTGGCTGCCTCGGACAGTGGCGCCTACTATGGTCTGGCCGGCTCCTATGAGGTCCGGCGCAACAAGTCCCAGGAACAGATCGTTGTCTGGACCGAGAAGTTCGAGGACAGAAGCGCCTCCCGGATCTCGCTGCAGAAACTGTACGTGAGAACGTCGGACTGTCTGAAGAAACAGGGCAAGGGCGTTGTGGTCAATATGGACGGCGATTTCAAATATGAGTTCGATTTCATATTTGGTGCCGGCACCGTCGGCTCTGCGCGGGCCGAGACACTTTGCGGCATCTTCCTGCAAGACCGGGAGGAGGCCAACAAGAAGGGGATCTAGGCTATTGACTGGCCCGGTCCCGCGAGCCCTTGGTTTGCGGCAAGAAAAAAGCCGCATGCCCATGCGGCTTTCTAGTATGAGGTGACGGACCTGGATCCTGGCACTGACTCCACAGTTAGGGCTGCTTGGTTCCCCACCTGACCCGGTTGGCCGCTTCACCATGCAGGGAGGCCCGTCGCTTCCTATTGTAAGGGCAGGGGGTGAAAGTTAAAGGGCGGCGGACAAGAAAAAGTCGCCCGGGCCACACCTTAGAATCCTTGCATGTCCTACCTCGTGCTCGCCCGCAAGTACCGTCCCCGCAGCTTTGCTGAAATGGTGGGGCAGGAGCACGTGGTGCGGGCGCTGGGCAATGCGCTGCAGACGCAGCGCCTGCACCATGCCTACCTGTTCACCGGCACGCGCGGTGTGGGCAAGACCACGGTGTCGCGCATCCTGGCCAAGTCGCTCAATTGCACGGGGCCGGACGGGCAGGGCGGTATCACCGACCAGCCCTGCGGCGTGTGCCAGGCCTGCACCGAGATCGATGCCGGCCGCTTCGTCGATTACACCGAGCTCGACGCCGCCTCCAACCGCGGCGTGGACGAGGTTCAGGCCCTGCTGGAGCAGGCGGTCTACAAACCGGTGCAGGGGCGCTTCAAGGTCTTCATGATCGACGAAGTGCATATGCTGACCAACACCGCCTTCAACGCCATGCTGAAGACGCTGGAGGAGCCACCCGAGTACCTCAAGTTCGTGCTGGCCACCACCGACCCGCAGAAGGTGCCGGTGACGGTGCTGTCGCGTTGCCTGCAGTTCAACCTGCGGCCGATGGCGCCCGAGACGGTGCTGGAGCACCTCACCAAGGTGCTGCAGGCCGAGAACGTTCCGGCCGAGCCGCCGGCGCTGCGTCTGCTTTCGCGTGCCGCCCGTGGCTCCATGCGCGACGCGCTCTCGCTGACCGACCAGGCCATCGCCTTCGGTGCCGGCCAACTGCAGGAAACCACGGTGCGTCAGATGCTGGGCAGCGTGGACCGCTCGCACGTGTTCAGGCTGATCGAGGCCCTGGCGCGGGGCGACGGCAAGACCGTGGTGGAGACGTCCGAGGCCTTGCGCGTCAACGGCCTGAGTGCCGCTTCCACGCTGGAAGAAATGAGCGTGGTGCTGCAGCGCATGGCCGTGCTGCAGGCCGTGCCGGATGCCGCGGCGGCCGACGATCCGGACCCGGAAGCTGCCGAGCTGGCGCGTCTGGCCGTACTGTTGCCGGCCGACGAAACCCAGTTGCTCTACAGCCTGTGCCTGCACGGTCGTGGCGAGCTGGGCCTGGCGCCCGACGAGTACGCCGCATTGACCATGGTGCTGTTGCGCCTGCTGGCGTTCAAGCCGTGCACGTTTCCCGGCTCGGCGGAAAAAAAAACACTGAAATCGACTGAGGCGACGCGTCCCGCGCCTGCGCCGGCCCCTGCTGCGCCTCCGGCGCCGCGCGAAGCCCCGAACGCTGGGGCTTCCTCGACCCGCTCACCGCAACAGGCAGCCGCACCTGCGCCCGCCGTGCCCGTGCATCCGACGCCTGCAGCAGCACGCCCGGCACCACCGCCGCCCGGTCAGGTGCTGCCGGTGCTGGAGCGCCCCCAGACGGTCGCTGCAGCATCGAACGTCAAGCCAAACCAGGCTCCGGCACCCGAGGAGAAAGCGCCGACCGCTACAGAAGTTGTAGCGGTTCCGGTGCGGGTGGCACCCGAGGCCCGCGTCGATACGCCAGTGAACGGCGGCGGCACGCCGCTGGTGCCCACCGAAGAAGGGGCCTTCTGGCACCTGACCGTGCAGCAACTGGTGGCGGCCGAGGCCGTGACGGCGCTGGTGCGTGAGTTGGCGTTGCAGTCGCAGCTGGTGGCGCGCGACGCCGACCACTGGCTGCTGCGCGTCGAGCGTGAATCGCTCAATTCCTCCATGAGCCGGGAGCGCTTGCAGGCGGCCCTGCAGGCAGCCGGGCATGGCGTGACGCTGAGCGTGGAGATAGGCCGCGTCAGCGACAGCCCAGCCAAACGCAATGCTGCTGCCGCGGCTGAGCGCCAGCAGGCGGCGGAGAAACTCATCTACGAAGATCCCTTCGTGCAGACCATGATGCGGGACTTTGGCGCGAAAATCGTGCCGGGCAGCATCAAACCCATTGACCAGAACACTTTGCAAAACTCGTAAGGACAGACATGTTCAACAAAGGACAACTCGCCGGCCTCATGAAGCAGGCCCAGGCCATGCAGGACAACCTGAAGAAGGCCCAGGAAGAGCTCGCCACCATTGAAGTCACCGGCGAGTCCGGCGCCGGCCTGGTCAAGGTCGTCATGACCTGCAAGCACGACGTCAAGCGCGTCACGATCGATCCCAGCCTGCTGGCGGATGACAAGGACATGCTGGAAGACCTGGTGGCCGCCGCCTTCAACGCAGCGGTGCGCAAGGCCGAGGAGACCAGCCAGGAGAAGATGGGCAAGCTGACCGCTGGGATGCCAGGCCTCCCCGGCGGCATGAAATTCCCTTTCTGACGGCTACTGCGCGGGCACATGGCGGCGTTGCGGGTTCCGTTCAGGCCATCCTCACGGACCTCAAGTCCGTTCCGGTGGCCTGACACCCGCGCCTTGCTCTGAGCCCGCTCGCGACGCTGCGCTGCATTTGCTCGCTCCATGTCCGACGCCCACTCCCTCGATGCCTTGATTCAAGCCCTGCGCCGGCTGCCGGGCGTGGGGGTGAAGTCGGCCTCGCGCATGGCGTTTCACTTGCTGCAGCAGGACCGTGAGGGCGCGTTACTGCTGTCGCGCGCGTTGCACGAGGCGGCGCAGCACGTGCACCATTGCGCGCGCTGCCATACCTTTACAGAAGCCGATGTCTGCGCGACCTGCCTCGATCCCGCGCGCGACGCCAGCAAGCTGTGCGTGGTGGAGACGCCCGCGGACCAGATGGCGCTGGAGCGCACTGGGGCCTACAAGGGGCTGTACTACGTGCTGATGGGCAAGCTCAGTCCGCTCGACGGCATCGGGCCGAAGGACATCGGCCTGAAACAGCTGATCGAGCGCGCCAGCGATGGCACGGTGCGCGAGGTCATCCTGGCCACCAATTTCACCGCGGAAGGTGAGGCCACGGCGCACGTCATCGGCGAGGCACTGAAGAGCCGCGGCGTGGCCTTCACGCGGCTGGCGCGCGGTGTGCCGATCGGCAGCGAACTCGAGTACGTGGACCTGGGCACCATTGCCCACGCGCTGGTGGACCGGCGCTGACCGCTGGCGACGCGCCTTGGGTGCGGTCGGAGATA
>CALRMF020000183.1:0-6356 GCA_943369035.1 Curvibacter sp. AEP1-3 | reverse complement strand
GGTCGAACTCGGCTGGCGTGGCGTGGCCGCCGGTTGGTCTTACGACGTCGCGGCCTACCAGCTGACCAAGACCGACGACCTGGTGAGCCAGCGCGACCTCGCCACCAACGTCAGCACCACGCTCAATGCCGGCAAGACCGAACACACCGGCGTGGAGTTGGCGTTGGGCAAGTCGCTCAGCCCGGCTTGGCGCGTCGACACCGCACTGTCGTATGCGGTGCACCGCTATGTGGACTGGGTCACGAGCAGTGCCAACTACTCAGGCAACGAGATGTCGAATGCGCCGCGCTTCATCGGCAACACGCGCGTGACGTGGACGCCGCGCCCCGGCACCTCGGCGCAACTGGAGTGGGTCAGCCTGGGCGAGTACTGGCTGGAGGACTCCAACTCGGCCAGCTATGGCAAGTACGCCGGGCACGATGTGTTCAACCTGCGCCTGCGTCAGCAGGTGCGTAAGGACGTCAGCGCCTTCCTGCGCCTGATGAACCTGACCGACCGCCGTTATGCCGACAGCGCCTCGGTCTCGTCCAACACGGCCGTCTACACCCCGGCCCTGCCGCGGGCGATCTACCTCGGGCTGGAGGCTACATGGTGAGGCGGGGGCAAGCGTGGGGCCGCTGGCTGCTGGTCCTGACCCTGGTGCTGGGCGCCGCGGGCGCGCTGGCGCAGCAGCCCCCGCGCGCGCCACGCCCGCAACTGGCCACCGGCGTGGCCTTCGCACCCGACGGCCGGCTGTGGCTGACGGGGCTGGACGCCCAGGGTCGACTGTTCGTGCAGAGCGCGCCGGCGCACGACCTGCAGGCCTGGAGCGCACCGCGTCTGCTCGACACCACGGGTGACGTCATTGCCGCCGATGGTGAGAACCGGCCCAAGCTGGCCTTCGGTCCCCACGGGCAGGTGGTGCTCAGCTACACGCAGCCGCGTGCCCGGCCCTACACCGGCTGGATCCGCATGCTGCGCTCCATGGATGGCGGCCAGAGCTTCAGCGCGCCCTTCACCGTGCATGCCGACCGGCAGGAGATCACGCACCGCTTCGAGTCCATCGCCTTCGACGCCCAAGGGGTGCTGCAAACGGTGTGGATCGACAAGCGCGACCTGGAAGCGGCGCCCAAGACCGGCAAGAAGTCCAGCTACCGGGGTGCTGCCATCTACCGCAACGAGTCGCGCGACGGCGGCGCCAGCTTCGGCCCCGACACCAAGGTGGCCGACCACTCCTGCGAGTGCTGCCGCATCGCGCTGGCACCGGGCGCTGATGGCCAGTTGCGCGCGCTGTGGCGCCATGTGTTCGAGCCCAATGTGCGCGACCACGGCTTTGCCGTGCTGAGCAGCGGCGCGCCGGTGGTGCGTGCCACTTTCGATGGCTGGCAGGTCGACGCTTGCCCGCACCACGGCCCCGGCCTGGCGCTGGCGGACGACGGTGGCTTTCATGCTGTGTGGTTCGGCATCCGCAAGGAGCAGGGCGAGGACGTGGCAGCGGTGCGTTACGCGCGGCTGAACGCCGACGGCAGCCCGCGCCTGAGCACGGTGCGCGCGCTGCCCGACGAGGCGGCCGAACACGCCGACGTGCTGGCTGCGGGTGCGCGCGTGGCCGTGGTGTGGCGCAGCGTCGAAGGCGCGCGCAGCACGCTGCGCGCCTGGCTGTCGAACGATGGCGGTCAGACCTTCCGGTTGCAGGTGCTGGCCCAGGTGCAAGGCGACAACGACCACCCCCGCCTGGCGCAACAAGGAGAGCGCATGGTGGTGGTGTGGCGCACTACCCAAGAGGTACAAGTCCATGAACTGCTTTTCTGATCTCAACGGTGATGCTCACCGTGCACTCAGCCGCCGCCGCCTGCTCACCGCGGCACTCGCATTGCCTGGCATTGCTGCATCAAATCAGGCGCTGGCCCAACACCATCATGCGCAGGCAGCTATCAAAACCGTAGCGGATTTCGATGCTGCCGTCTGGCAGCGCCTGCTGCGCGAGGGGCCTCGCCCGGCGGCCTACGTCTTCACCACCACCTACTGCAGCACCTGCCCGGCGGTGTTCGAGCTGCTGCACGACACGCTGCGCGCTGCCAAGGCGCGCGCCGAGCTGGCCGCCGTGGTGATGGACGCGCAGGGCGAACGTGCGCTGGTGCACGCGCACCACTACCGCGGCGTCACGCGCCTGTATGCCTTCAACGGCTTCGAGCCTGAGATTCGCCACGCCGTCGATCCCAAGTGGCGCAACGTCACACCCTACGTGGTGCTGCTCGATCGGCAGGGGCGCGACCAGCGCGTCATCGGCCCGCCGGATGCGGCGCGGCTGAAGGCCTGGCTGGCCTGAGGCTAGGGCCTGTTCACACTAATTTCGCAAGTGCGAACGTGTTGAAAACCGCGCCAATCTAGGCGCGCGACGACGCTCAGGCGGGCCGCCTGGGCTAGGAGTACAACAACGAGTGGCGCGGTTTTCAACACGTTCCCTTCGGGTTGCGGCCAAAAAGGTCATGCGCGGCGTTGCGAAGCCTTGCCGGGGGCCAACCCCGGCTGCGTTTCGCGCCTTGCGCATGGCCTTTTTGATCCACAACGCATCTTGTGAAATTAGTGTGAACAGGCCCTACATCCCCAGCAGGTTGCGCCGCACGTGCCGCAGGTGCGCCTGCGTGTGCGCCTGCGCGGCGGCCAGGTCACGCTCGCGCAGCGCGGCCACCAGCGCGCGATGCTCGCGCTGGTAGGCGGCGCGGCGCTCGGGCGTGACGCTCTTGCGCTTGAGCATGCCCCATTCACCCTGCGCACGGGCCTGGTTCATCAGACGGAAGACCGTGCTGATGAAGCTGTTGTGCGCGGCCTCGGCGATCACCTCGTGCAGCAGGCCATCCCAGTGCTCGAACTCGTCCAGCGTCGTGGCCTGTTCGGCCTGCTCACAACACTGCGTCATGCGCGCGAAGTCGGCCGGCGTGGCATTGCGCACCACCAGCTCCACGATGGCCGGCTCCAGCGCCATGCGCGCTTCCATCAGCTCGGCCGGGCTGGTGGTGGCCAGCGGTGTACCGCCCAGCGCCGGCAGCAGGCCGGCCGCCTGATCGGTCACGTAGGTGCCGCTGCCCACGGTCTGCGTGATCAGTCCGGCTTCCTTCAGTTGCGCCAGCACGCGGCGCACCGCCGAACGGCCCAAGCCGAACTGCTCGCACAGCGCGCGCTCGGTCGGAATGCGGTGGCCGGCACGCCAGGTGCCGGACTTCAGGTGGTCGAGGAGGGTGTCGCGCAGGTGGGCAGTGGCGTCCATGGCAGGGCAGTCGGGCGGGGGATGCGGCGATGGTAGCAAACAATGGAACCAAATCAAACCAATTTGCCCCTCAACTAGGTAGTTTCCACGTCACATATCGACGCATGAGCTCTTTATAATTTTCACCAAGATGAACCAATTGCAACCAATCGTCGGTTGCGTTTTCTTTTCTGGAGAGGAGTTCGCATGAAGATCGCACGCGTGGAAAAGGCCGGGCAGGTGCACCTGGCGCTGGTGGATGAAGCCAAACAGGAAGTGGCCCTGGTCGGCGGCGCGCTGGGCAGCCAGCCCAACCCGGTGCTGGCCGTCATCCAGCAGGGCGTGAGCGCGGCACAACTGCAGGCCGCCGTCACCGAGCGTGTGCCGATGGCGCAGGTCAAGTTCCTGGCGCCGCTCTCCGCCTTCCTACGCAACCCGTTTGCGGTGGGCAAGAACTACCACGAGCACGCGGTCGAGTTCGACAAGAGCGGCTTCAACGCCACCAGCGGTGCCGCCTCGGCCATCCCGCAGTACCCGCAGATCTTCACCAAGGCCACCACCACCCTGAATGGTCCGACCGACCCGATCCGCTTCAACCCGCAGCACACCAGCTCGGTGGACTACGAGGGCGAGATCGGCGTCGTCATCGGCAGCGCCTGCCGCAACGTCAAGAAGGCCGACGCCATGGCGCATGTCTGGGGCTTCGTGGCGCTGAACGACGTCACCGCCCGCGACCTGCAGAAGAACCACGCGCAGTGGTTCCTCGGCAAGTCGCTCGACGGCTTCTGCCCGCTCGGCCCCTGGATGACCAGCCGCGACGAGGCACCCACCGACATGCGCATGCAGACCTGGGTCAACGGCGAACTGCGCCAGAACGCCCACATCTCGCAGCTCATCTTCGACATCCCCACCCTGATCGAAACCATGTCCGCCGCCATGACGCTGCTGCCGGGCGACATCATTGCCACCGGCACCTCGGTCGGAGTGGGCGTGGGCTTCAATCCCCCGAAGTTCCTGCGCCAGGGCGACGTGGTCCGTGTGGCCATCTCGGGCCTGGGCGAACTGAACAACCCTGTCCAAGAGATCTGAAGCCGGCATTCGACTGGCAACCCTGAACCACCACGAGGAGACAACCATGACCCAACGTCGCGAACTGCTGCAACTCGCCGGGGCCGGCCTGGCCGGCCTGATGGGCCTGCCCGCACTGGCCCAGGACGACTACCCGAGCAAGCCCATCAGCATGCTGGTGCCCTTCCCGCCCGGCGGCGTGGCCGATACCGTGGGCCGGCCGGTGGCCGAGGCCATGGGCCGCGCGCTCAAGCAGTCGATGGTGGTGGAGAACAAGGGCGGTGCCGGCGGCGGCATCGGCATGGCCCAGGTGGCCAAGGCGCGGCCCGACGGCTACAGCGTGCTGATGGCGCTGTCGTCCATCGTCGTGCTGCCCGAGGCCGACAAGGTGCTCAAGCGTGCGCCCATGTTCACGCTCGACCAGCTCAAGCCGGTGGCGCGCTTCACCGCCGACCCCACGGCCCTGGTGGTGCGGGCCGACAGCCCGTGGAAGACCTACAAGGATTTCATGGCCGCCGCCAAGGCCAAGCCGGGCGCCATCACCTTCGGCTCCTCCGGCAACTACGGCACCATGCACGTGCCGATGGAGCAGCTCAAGGCGGCCACCAACAGCTTCATGCTGCACGTGCCCTACACCGGCGCCGGCCCGGCCGTGCTGGCTTTGCTGGCGGGCCAGGTGGACGCGTTGGCCACCGGTCCGTCCAGCGTGATGCAGCACGTGCGTGCCGGCAAGCTGCGCGTGCTGGCGCACTGGGGCGAAGGCCGTCTGGCCGCGCTGCCCGACGTGCCCAGCTTCAAGGAACTCGGTGTGCCGATCAGCTACTCGCAGTGGGCCGGCCTGTTCGTGCCGGCCGGCACGCCCGAGCCGGTGGTGGCCAAGCTGCGCCAAGCCGCCAAAGCCGCGGCGGAGGATGCGCGTGCCAAGCAGGCCCTGGCCGCCGCCGGCACCGCCTTCCAGTACCAGGATGCGCCCGAGTTCGAGCGCTTCGTGCAGGCCGACGCCCGTGCCATGGCGGCCCTGGTGCAACGCATCGGCCGCGTCGAATAAGACGGCGACGCCTGCGCGGCCGACCGGCGCCCTGCTGGCCGCGCTACCCGATTGCCCCTAAGATGGGGCCATCGTTGGTAATGGCTGAGGGGGCGCTTTGGGTTCGTGGTTGCGTTGGTTCGTGGGTTGCATGGCGGGCGTATTGTGGTGCGCTGCCGCGGCGCAGCCGCGCGAAGTGCGCGTAGGCCTGTACGACAACGAACCCAAGATCTTTGCCGATGCGCAGGGCCGGCCCGCCGGCATCCTGGTCGAGCTGCTGCAGGAGGTGGCACGGCTGGAGGGATGGACGCTGCGCTTCGAGACCTGCACCTGGTCGGACTGCCTGGAGGCCCTGAAAGCCGGTCGCATCGACCTCATGCCCGACGTGGCCTACACCGTCGGTCGCGATGCGCAGTTCGACTTTCACGAGACACCGGCGCTGCTGAGCTGGTCGCAGGTCTACCGCCGGCGTGACGTACCGATCGCCTCCATCCTCGACCTGGACGGCCGGCGGGTGGTCGCGCTGGCCGGCTCGGTCCAGCTCAGTGTCTTCACCGACCTGACGCGCAGTTTCGGCGTCAAGCCGGAGCTGCACACCGTGGCCACGCTGGAGGAAGGCTTCCGCCTGGTCGAGGCACGGCAGGCGGACGCCGTGATCGCCAACCAGTTCTTCGGCAACGTGCAGGCGCCGCGCCACCGGCTGCTGGAAACCACCATCATGTTCCAGCCTTCGCGCCTGTTCTACGCCACGACGCAGGGACGCAACGCCGATCTGCTCGCCGCCATCGAGCGCCGCCTGCAGGCCTGGCAGAACGATCCGGCGTCGGTCTACTTCTCCGTGCTCAAGCGCTGGTCGCAGGTCTCGGCCCCGCAGGTGCCGCTGGCCGTGTGGTGGGGGCTGGGTGGGCTGCTGGCGCTGCTGCTGCTGGCGGTGTCGCTGGCGCTGCTGCTGCGCCGCCAGGTGGCCCTGCGCACCCAGGGGCTGCTGGCGGCCAACGAAGAGGTCAGCCGCTTCAAGGCCATCTTCGACCACGC
>CALRMF020000182.1:0-6382 GCA_943369035.1 Curvibacter sp. AEP1-3 | reverse complement strand
GTTCGGGTCGCGTGCCGCCGTCACATACTCCTTGAAGCTACGAATCGGGCTGTTCTCGGACACCTCCAGAACCAGTGGAAATTTGGAGATCTGGATCACGGGCGCCAGGTCCTTGACCGGATCGAAGCCCAGCTTCGGGTACAGGTACTGGTTGGCCGAGAGATTGCCGCTGGCCGCCAGCAGCAGGGTGTAGCCATCCGGCTTGGCTTTGACCACCTGCATGGTGCCGATGTTGCCACTGGCTCCGGCCTTGTTCTCGACCACGACCGGCACGTTGAGCCGCTTGGACAGGGGCTGGGCAATCAGGCGCGCCATCAGATCGGTCGGCCCGCCCGGCGGGAACGGCACCACAAAGGTGATGGGGCGGCTGGGCCAGGCATCCTGCGCCAAGGCGGCCAGAGGCAGGATCAGGGTCGCGATCAGGCTGAGTGCTTTTTTCATGGGTTGTCTCCTGGTTAGCGTTGAAATAAGGCGTTGAACATGCGTGACGGCCCCGACCTAGCGGGCGTCGTGTGTATGGATCTGCAGCGCCTCCAGAAAGCGCGAGACCATGTTGTAAGCCGCCACCGTGGCCGTGATTTCGACGATCTGCTCGGGCGTGAACAGCGCCGAGATCTCGGCAAACACGGGATCGGGCACCTGCACCTGGCGCGTCATGGCATCGGTGTAGGCCAGTACGGCACGCTGGCGCCCATCAAAAAAGGGGCTGGAAGTCCAGTCGCTCAGCGCATCGAGCTGCGCCTGCGACATCCCCTCGCGCAGTGCGATCGGCGCATGCTGGTCGGCCTCATACGGCGCGTTGTTGAGGTGGGCCACGCGCATGATGATCATTTCGCGCAAGGCACCCGACAACGAACTTTTCTGACGGATGGCCGTGAGGTAGGTGAGCCAGCCTTCGGCAATCGGCGCGCTGTGCATGAGCATCTGGTACAGGTGCAGCAGCTCGCCACGCTCCGCGATGATGCGATCAGCCAGGGGACGCACAGCCGCGCGGCTGCAGTCGGCATAGGGAATACGGGCCACGGGTTTCGCTCCTTTGATATCGAAAAATTCCTCGATGCATCCGCATCGTGGCGGATCGCGGCTGATTTTGGAGCCGGGTGATATATTTTGGAAATTCTTTATTGATATTGATTTATCAAAATAGCGAATGAATATTTCACCCAAGCAGCTGCGCATGTTTCTGGCGCTGTCGGAGTCACTGAACTTCAGCAAGACCGCCGCGCAGTTGTTCATCACCCAGCCGTCGCTCACCAAGGTGATCAAGGAGCTTGAAGAGGAGCTGGGGTTGACGCTGTTCGAGCGCACGACCCGCAGCGTGCGACTCACCCCCGCCGGCAGTCGCATGGCGGCGGTCGCCCGCTCCGTGCTGGGAGAGTTCGAGGCGGGCCTGCAACGCTTCCAGTCCTCTGCCCAGCGAGAAGCCTCCCAGCTGTCCATCGCCGCGTGGCCTTCGCTCGCTTATGGGGTGCTCCCCACCGTGTGCGCCGCGCTTGAACGGCAAAGCAATCCCCCGCAGATCACCATCCACGACTGCACCAACAGCGCCTGCGTACAACGGCTGCTGAACCACCAGGCGGATTTCGCGCTCGCGTCCGTCGCCCCCTCCCACCCGGATCTGCTTTACAAGGAGCTGCTGCGGGACCGCTTCGTGCTGCTCGCCTGCGGCAAGTGGCGCAAGCAGGTACGTCCGCAGATGCGGCTTGATGAACTGCTGACGCTTCCCTTGATCACGTTGACCGATGCCAGCACCGCCATGCGGTACATGAGCGCGGCATACCTGCAGCGCGGCATCGAGTACCGCCCCAAGATGCAGGTGGACCAGGTGGCAACCGTGGCCGGCCTGGTGAAAAAAGAAGTGGGTGTGGCGGTGTTGCCCTATCTGGGCGTCTTGCCCATCCTCGGGATGACCGGGGTTCAGACGTCCGAGATCGTTGACGGCCCGTTGCGCTCCGTTGGCATCGTGACGCGTCGCCTGGGAAATCCCACCCCCGTAGCGGTCGCAGCCATGGAGATGGTGACCGACGTGATCGGCGAACTCATGGTCAAGAACCCCGGCTGGATACTGCCACCGTCATCGCGCAAACGTTGACAGGGACGCCGCCAAGGCCTCGCGCCGCACCAGGTCAGCCGTCGCTGCGCGGAATCAACGCCAGCAGATCCGTCACCCCCACATCCACCCCCGCCTGGAACAGCAGCGTGGATGCCTGGCCGCGGTGGTGCGTCTGGTGGTTGAAGAAATGCTGCAGCAAGGCACCGAAGTTGCGACTGGACTTCACGCCGGCCATGTTGCTGTAGCTGATGCTGCCGGCCAGATGGTCGGGGGTGAGCTCGGCCACCCAGCGTTCGATGAGTGCGTCCAGCGACTGGCGGTAGGCGCGCAAGCCCGCCAGATCGGGCGCGAGCGGCTGGGTCAGCGCGCTGGGTTGCGGGAAATCGGACAACGCAACGAGGGTGGTGAACGCCGCCTCGTGGCGAGCGAAGCGGTGCAGCCAGATGGTGTCGGCCACGGCGATGTGGTTGAGCGTGCCCAGGATGGAGCCGAAGAAGGCGCCGCGCTCGGCGACAAGGGCCGCGGCGTCGAGGCTGGCGGCGGCATCAAACATGCGCTCGTTCATCCAGCGGTTGTAGTGCGCCATCAGCGCGGCGGTCTGCGGGGTCATGGGCGGTGCTTGCGCGAGGGGTGACAGGTGCTGTTTTATAGCAGCCGGCGCACGGCCGCGCACTGAACTGCGCCCACAATTGGCGCATTTCTTGCTGAACATGCACCATGAGTGAAGCCTTGCGGATTGTCGTTGTTGCCCCCGACCTGGCCGTGGAAGACCCGGAGGACGAACACGCCTGCCAGTTGGCCGAGCGTTCACGCAGCCTGCGCATCGGCCTGCTGGAGAGCAGCTGCAACCTGGTGGCCACGCTGCCGGCCGACGTGTTTCTGACCGAACGGCTGGCGCAGCTGCAGCCGGACATGGTGATCGTGGACGCCGAGAGCGATGCGCGCGACGCGCTGGAGCATGTGGTGGTGGCCACGCGCGAGGCGCCGCGCCCCATCGTGATGTTCACCAATGACAGCGACACCTCGCACGTACGCGAGGCGGTGGCCGCGGGCGTGACGGCCTATGTGGTGGCCGGCCTGTCGCCCGAGCGCATCCGCCCCATCCTGGACGTGGCGTTGGTGCGCTTTCAGCACGAGCAGGCGCTGCACCAGGCGCTGGCGGACACGCGCAGCGAACTGGACGAACTGAGCGCCGAGCTACGCGACCGCAAGACCATCGAGCGCGCCAAGGGCCTGCTGATGCAGCGCCAGAGCCTGGATGAACAGGCCGCCTATGCCAAGCTGCGCAAGACGGCTATGGACCGCGGCCTGAAGCTGGCCGAGGTGGCGCAGCGCATGCTGGACGTCGCAGACCTGCTCTAGCGCCGCCAACGCGTGCATCCGTTTTGGTGCACCGCACAAATTCGGTGCAGCCCCAGGAATGGGTGACCAAAAGAGCCATCTAGTATTGATGGGCAAGCACAAGCAGCTATCAAATCAATAGCAATCATAAGACCCGGAGACGCAAAAGGTTTCTGGCACGACCCTTGCATAAGAGTAGGCAAGACCACCAACGGTCTGCCGGCCACCCATCCAACGGCGGATGAAGCGGCCAGCCAGGACAAAGGCGTCCCCACCGGTAGGCACCGTCAGCACGACGGGCCCGCCGCGTGAGGACGCCTTTTTTGTTTTCTTCGTCGACTCTAGGAGCTAGTGATGCCTGATCTTCTGAACGCCAAACTCAGCCGCCGCGCCGTACTGCAGACCGCCGCCGTGGGCGCTGTCGGCATCGATCCCGCCCTGCGCGCCGCCGTCTATGCGGCCGGCTCCGATGCGCCGGAAAAGAAGGAAGTGAAGATCGGCTTCATTCCGCTGACCGACTGCGCCAGCGTGGTGATGGCCTCGGTGCTGGGCATCGACCAGAAGTACGGCGTGAAGATCATCCCGAGCAAGGAAGCCAGCTGGGCCGGCGTGCGCGACAAGCTGGTCAACGGCGAACTGGACTTTGCCCACGTGCTGTACGGCCTGGTGTACGGCGTGCACCTGGGTGTCAGCGGCCCGAAGAAGGACATGGCGGTGCTGATGACCCTGAACAACAACGGCCAGGCCATCACGCTGAGCAAGAAGTTGGCCGAGAAGGGGGCCGTCAACGGCGCCGGCCTGGCCAAACTGATGGCCAGCGAAAAGCGCGACTACACCTTTGCCCAGACCTTCCCCACCGGCACGCACGCCATGTGGCTGTACTACTGGCTGGCGGCCAACGGCATCAACCCGATGAAGGACGCCAAGGTGATCACCGTGCCGCCGCCGCAGATGGTGGCCAACATGCGCGTGGGCAACATGGACGGCTTCTGCGTCGGCGAGCCGTGGAACCACCGCGCCATCATCGACGGCATCGGCGTCACCGCCACCACCACGCAGGAGATCTGGAAGGACCACCCGGAGAAGGTGCTGGGCACCACGGGCGAGTTCGTCAAGAAGTACCCCAACACCGCGCGCGCGGTGACAGCCGCCATCATCGAAGCCGGCAAGTGGATCGACGCCAGCCTGTCCAACAAGAACAAGATGGCCGAGACGATTGCCGACAAGAGCTACGTCAACACTGGGGTGGACGCCATCAACCAGCGCATCCTGGGCCGCTACCAGGACGGCATGGGCAAGACCTGGGACGACCCCAACCACATGAAGTTCTACAACGACGGGGCCGTGACCTTCCCCTACCTGAGCGATGGCATGTGGTTCCTGACGCAGCACAAGCGCTGGGGCCTGCTGAAGGACCACCCGGACTACCTGGGCGTGGCCAAGCAGATCAACCAGATCGACCTCTACAAGGACGCCGCCACCGCCGCCAAGGCGCCGCTGCCGAAAGACGCCATGCGCACCAGCAAGCTCATGGACGGCGTGGTCTGGGATGGCAAGGACCCGAAAAAGTACGCCGACAGTTTCAAGATCAAGGTCTGAGGGGGAGCCATCATGGTCAGTGCCGTGTTTCATCCGCCGGTGGACGGGCTTGCGCCTGCCGCCCCGTCGGCCGCTACGGAAAAAGTAGCATCTCCCGCCCGTCCCGCAAGGGCTGGGGCCGTAAAACCTCTTGAAGCCGCGGCACCGCAGGCGCCTGGCTACGACTGGCGCGGCCTGGCCCTGCGCGTGCTGCCGCCGGTCTTCGGCCTGGCGCTGCTGGCGGGCATCTGGGCGCTGGTGGCGCTCACCAGCAAGGGCAGCATCCCCAGCCCGGCCGAGACCTGGGCGCAAGCGGTCGACGTGTTCAGCGACCCGTTCTACCGCAAGGGTCCGAACGACCAGGGCGTGGGTTGGAACGTGCTGATGTCACTCGAGCGTGTCGCCCTGGGCTTCGGTCTGGCCGCGCTGGTGGGCATTCCGGCCGGCTTCCTGATCGGGCGCTTCGAATTCCTGAGCCGCATGTTCAACCCGCTCATCAGCCTGCTGCGCCCGGTGTCGCCACTGGCCTGGCTGCCGATCGGCCTGCTGGTGTTCAAGGGCGCCAACCCGGCCGCCATCTGGACCATCTTCATCTGCTCGATCTGGCCCATGGTGATCAACACCGCGGTGGGCGTGCAGCGGGTGCCGAGCGACTACATGAACGTGGCGCGCGTGCTCAACCTGTCGGAATGGAAGATCCTGACCAAGATCCTGTTCCCGGCCGTGCTGCCCTACATGCTGACCGGCGTGCGGCTCGCCGTGGGCACGGCTTGGCTGGTGATCGTGGCGGCCGAGATGCTGACCGGCGGCGTAGGCATCGGTTTCTGGGTCTGGGACGAGTGGAACAACCTCAACGTCAAGAACATCATCGTTGCCATCTTCGTGATCGGCATCGTCGGGCTGGTGCTTGAATTCGCCTTGATCAAGCTGGCCAGCGCCTTTACTTTCGACGAGGTGAAATCATGAACAAGTTCATCGAAATCCAGGGCGTGGCGCAGACCTTCCGCACCAAGAAGGGCCTCTTCCCTGCCCTGCGCGACATCGACCTGACCATTGCCAAGGGCGAGTTCGTGGCACTGATCGGCCACTCGGGCTGCGGCAAGTCCACGCTGCTCAACCTGATTGCGGGTCTCACCACGCCCACCGCCGGCACCCTGCTGTGCGCCAACCGCGAGATTGCCGGCCCCGGCCCGGAGCGCGCGGTGGTGTTCCAGAACCATTCGCTGCTGCCCTGGCTGACCTGCTTCGAAAACGTCTACCTGGCGGTGGAGCGCGTCTTTGGCGCCAACGAGACCAAGGCCCAACTCAAGGCGCGCACCGAAGCGGCGCTGGAACTGGTGGGCCTGGGCCACGCTGCAGCCAAGCGCCCGGGCGAGATCTCCGGCGGCATGAAGCAGCGCGTGGGCATTG
>CALRMF020000181.1:0-6400 GCA_943369035.1 Curvibacter sp. AEP1-3 | reverse complement strand
GATGGGCAAGCCCAAGCGCGAGGGAGGGTACGACAATGACGACCCGCGCGCCTGGCTGGCCAGGCAGACCGACTGGCGGGCCCGCGCCAATGCGGCGCAGTACAACAGTTTCGAGGCATTACCCTTTTTCATCGGGGCCGTCATCATCGCCCACCAGCTCGGCGCCTACCAGGCTCGCCTGGACCTGCTGGCCTTCCTCTTCGTCTTCCTGCGCCTGATCTACATCATGATGTATGTGGCCGGTCTGTCTACCGTGCGCTCCCTCGTGTGGACGCTGGCCTTCTTCGTCAACATCGGCATCCTCCTCATCGGCTACCGCTGAAGCACGCTGTCGCGGCCGCGACGCCGGCTGCAGTGCCTCAGTGAAAACCCGCTCGGGATGTTTCCCGATGTGGGGTCCGCCCTGGCTGGGTAGGCTCAGACGTTTGCTTCGCGTCCGTCCACGATCCATCCATGCCCGCCATCCGTCGTCGTCAATTCAGTACCGCCGCTGCGCTGGCGGCCGCCTCGCTGGCGGTGCCCGTGCGGGGGGCGCAGGGGCGGCTTGAAAAGGCGCGGCTCATGATCGCCGTCGGTGGCAAGGCGTCGTTCTACCACCTGCCCTTGACCATTGCCGCACAGCTGGGTTACTTCCGCGCCGAGGGGCTGGACGTGGATATCGTCGAATCCGGTGGCGGCGGACGTGCCCTGCAGGCCGTGACGAGCGGCGAGGCAGACGTTGTCAGTGCGGCCTACCTGCATCTGGTGCCGCTGCAGGCACGAGGCCAGGTGCTGCAGGCATTTGTGCTGCAGGGGAGGGCGCCCCAGATGGCCTTTGGCGTCTCGACCCGCACCTTGCCCGGCTTCCAGTCGATGCAGGCGCTCAAGGGGCGCCGGATCGGCGTCACCGAACTGGGTTCATCCACCCACGTTCTGGCGCGGCTGCTCCTGTCACGCTACGGCATCCAGTCTGGCGAGGTGAGTTTCGTGGGTGTCGGGGCGGGTGCCGGGGCGCTCAACGCGATGCGCGCGGGCCAGCTTGATGCTGTCTGCAGCATCGAGCCACTGATCACGCTGCTGGAACAGAAGGGCGACGTGCGGGTGATCTACGACACGCGCTCGCTGCGCGGCACGCAGGAAGTGTTTGGCGGCCCCATGCCGGCGGCCTGCCTGTGTGCGCCGCTTGAGTTCGTGCAGAAGCACCCCCAGACGGTGCAGGCCCTGAGCGACGCCATGGTGCACGGACTCAAATGGCTGCAGACTGCCGGCCCGCGTGACATCATCAAGACGGTGCCGGAGGCCTACCAGCTGGGTGAGCCGGGACTCTACCTGTCGGCCTTCAGCAAGGTGCGTGAAACGCTGTCGATCGACGGCGTGTTTCCCGAGGACGGTGGCAGGACGGTGTTGCGTACGTTCAGCAGCGTCGACCCGGCTTTCAAGGCCGAGAAAATCGATCTTGGCAAGACCTACACCAACCAGTTTGCGCTGCGCGCCAAGGCGCGTTTCAAGGCCTGACCCTGGCGTGCCGTAGGGGTCAGCGGCGCGCCACCTTGGTCGCCGGGGCCTTGCCGCGCGGGGCCGCCTTGGCCACGGTGCGCGTCGTCGTCTTGGCCTTGGCCATGGCGCGCGGCTGCACCGGCAGGAACAGCACCACCTGCTGACCGGCCTTGAAGGTGGCCGAGGCGCTGACCTTGTTCCACTCGGCCACACTGGCCGGCGTCTGGCGGTAACGTTTGGCGATGCTGGCCACCGACTCGTGCTTGCCGGCCTTGACCACGGTGCGCCGCAGCACCACCTCGGGCGCGAAGGCCACCTGGCCGTTGTCGGCAATGCGTCCGGCCACATCGTTCTCGTGGTGGGCGGCGCGCGGCACCAGCAGACTGGAGCCGGCACGGATCAGCATGCGCGGCGGGATGTGATTGACGCTGCGCAGCCCGGCTTCGCTCATGCCAACGCGCTTGGCGGCATCGGCCACCTTCATCGTGGCGGGGGCAATCCAGACCGTCCAGCTGGCCAACTGCCCGCCATAGGACTCCAGGTTGCGCTGGAACAGGGTCGCGTTATCCCACGGCAGCAGGATCTGCGGCGTGCCGGCGGCGAGGATCACCGGCTTGTTCAGCGAGGGGTTGAGTGCCTTGAAGTCCTCCAGCGGTACCTCGGCCAGCCTGGCGGCCAGCGCGACGTCGATGTCGCGCGTGATGGTCACGCTGTCGAAGTAGGGATGGTTCTCGATCAGCGGCAGCTGCGCGTTGAAGCTGGCCGGTCGCGCCACGATGTTCTTGACCGCCTGCAGCTTGGGGACGTAGAAACGGGTCTCCATCGGCATGTTGAGGTCGAGGTAGCTGGTGCCCAGGCCAGCACGCTGGTTCTTGGCGATGGCACGTCCCACGCTGCCTTCGCCCCAGTTGTAGGCGGCCAGCGCCAGGTGCCAGTCGCCGAACATGCCATACAGTTTCTGCAGGTAGTCAAGCGCCGCGCGGGTGGAGGCCAGTACATCACGGCGGTCGTCGCGGAAGGCGTTCTGCTTGAGCTCGAAGTATTTGCCGGTGGCGGGCATGAACTGCCACATGCCCGCAGCCTTGGCGTGCGAAACCGCCTGCGGGTTGAAGGCGCTCTCGATGAAAGGCAGCAGGGCCAGTTCGGTCGGCATGTTGCGGCGCTCCAGTTCCTCGACGATGTGGAACAGGTATTTGCGCGAGCGTTCGGTCATGCGGAAGATGTAGTCGGGCCGCGTGGCGTACCACTGCTCGCGGTCGCGCACCAGATCGCTTTCCAGGTCCGGCATGGCAAAGCCGCGGCGGATGCGCTCCCACAGGTCGGCCGGCGCAGCCAGGTTGGCCACCCCGCTGCGCGATGTGGTTCCTGCGGCCTGGATCGGCGACAGCTGGCCGGCAGGCAACGTCGGGGCGCGACCGCTGCGTTGTGCCGTACTGGCGTCGGTGTCGGCCGATCCCGACGGGGACGGCATGTTGGCGCAGCCGCCGAGGGTGAGCAAGGCGGCCAGGGCGACGGTCAGCAGGAACTTCATTTGAACTGGTTCTTCCATTCGCGCAGGGCGGCAAACACCGCGACCTCATCCCGGGCCGTGGCATCGAAGCGCTGCACGGCGGCCGTCACGGCGCGCTGGCGCGAACGCAAAAAAGGGTTGATCTCGGTCTCGATGGCAATCGAGGAGGGCAAGGTCGGCAACTGGTGCGCGCGCCTGGCTTCGCAGTCGGCGCTGTAACGTGCCAAGGCGGCGTTGTCGGCCTCCACGGCGCGGGCAAAGCGCAGGTTGCTCAGCGTGTATTCGTGGGCGCAGCAGACGCGGGTGGCGCCAGGCAGGGCCGCGAGACGGTCGAGCGAGGCCAGCATCTGCGCAGGTGTACCCTCGAACAGGCGACCACAGCCGCCGGAGAAGAGGGTGTCGCCGCAGAACAGCAGGGGGCTGTCGTCGGCCTGGACAGCATAGAAGGCGATATGGCCGGCGGTGTGGCCCGGCACGTCCAGCACCTCGAAGTCCAGGCCCAGCACCGTGACGCGATCGCCGTCGCCCAGCAGGTGCGCCGGCTGCGGGATGTCTTCCGCCGCCGGGCCGTAGACGGTGGCGCCGGTGGCCGCGCGCAGTGCCGTCACGCCGCCGACATGATCGGCATGGTGGTGGGTGACTAGAATCGCTTGCAGCTGCAAGTGCTGGTCTTGCAGCACCTGCATCACCGGTTGTGCGTCGCCGGGATCGACGACGATGGCCTGATGCCCGTCATGCAGCATCCAGATGTAGTTGTCGGTGAAGGCAGGAATCGGAATCAGGACCATGAGCGATCGGATTAGAGGTTTGCAGCGCTGGTTTGACACCCCGCCGGGCCGATATCTGCTCGCCTGGGAACAGCAACAATTCGAGCAGGCCGTGGTCGACATCTTCGGCTACCACGCCCTGCAGCTGGGCCTGCCGGCGCTCGATGCGCTGCAGGCCAACCGCATGCCGCACCGCTGGCTGGCCCTGCAGGAGCCGGCTGATCCGGCGTCGGTCTCTCGTCCGCCGGTGCTGTTGACCGATTTTGCGGCGCTGCCCTTCGCTGCCGCCAGCCTGGACCTGGTGGTGCTGCCGCACGCGCTGGACAGCCATGCCGATCCGCACGCCACGCTGCGCGAGGTGGCGCGGGTGCTGGTGCCTGAGGGGCGGGTGGTGATCTGCGGCTTCAATCCGGCCAGCCTGTGGGGCCTGCGCCAGCGGCGCGACCGGTTGTGCCAGCGTTGGGACTGGGGCGAACCTTTCCTGCCCGAGGTGCAGCAGATCGGCTACTGGCGCCTGCGCGACTGGTTGCACCTGCTTGACTTCGAAATCGAGGGCGGCCACTTCGGCTGCTACCTGCCGGCGGTGCGGACCGAGAAGTGGCTGCAGCGCCTGCAGGGCATGGACCGCCTGGGTGCGCGCTGGTGGCCGATTTTCGGTGCGGTCTACATGCTGGTGGCGGTCAAGCGCGTGCATGGGGTGCGGTTGCTGGGGCCGGCCTGGAAGAAGGCCAACGGGCGTGCCAGTGCCACCGTGCCGATAGCCAACCGCAGCGGCGACAATCACGTCGTCTGGAAGAACAGGAACTACGATTGAACCGCGTCGAGATCTATACCGATGGCGCCTGCAAGGGCAACCCGGGCCCGGGGGGCTGGGGCGTGCTGCTGAAGTCCGGCAGCACCGAGAAGGAACTGTTTGGCGGCGAGCGCGAAACCACCAACAACCGCATGGAACTGATGGCGGTGATCATGGCGCTGGAGGCGCTCAAGCGGCCCTGCCATGTGTTCCTGCATGCCGACAGCCAGTACGTGCTCAAGGGCATGACCGAGTGGCTGGCCGGCTGGAAAGCCAAGGGCTGGAAGACCGCTTCCAAACAGCCGGTGAAGAACGTCGACCTGTGGCAGCGCCTTGATGCGCTGGTGGCGGGTGCCGGCCACCGCATCGACTGGCGCTGGGTCAAGGGCCACAATGGCGACCCCGGCAACGAGCGTGCCGATGCACTGGCCAACCGAGGCGTCGAACAGGCGATGCGCCAGCCCTGACCCTGTTGTAAAGATACGCAAAGTCGCCGGGGGCTGCCGGGCTTGGGGCGATCACGTATGCGGCGTCAGCCGCAGGCTGCTACATTGGCAGGCTGTTTGGTCACCGTTTCCGCATCTGTCGACTTCAGGTATCCATGGCTTCGAAATTCGTCTATCCGGTTGTTGCCGTCGTTGGCATCGTGGCTGCTTCCGGTGCAGCCTGGTGGTTTCAGAACCGTCCCGCGTCCAGTGCCAGCCCATCAGCTGCTGCTGCGCCTGGTGCCGCTGGTGCTCCGGCTGCGCCGGCGCCGGGGGCCGGCCGGCCGGTGACGGTGGAGGTGGCGAAGGTCGAGGTCATGACCTTGACTGATGATGCGCAGGCCGTCGGTAGCCTGCGCTCGCGCCAGGGTGTGGTGCTGCGCCCGGAGGTCAGTGGCCGTGTCACGCAGCTCAACTTCCGTGACGGCGAGCGGGTGCGCCGCGGCCAGCTGCTGGTGCAACTGGATGACCAGCTGCCCCTGGCCCAGGTCAAGCAGAGCCAGGCCGAGCTGTCGATTGCCCAGGCCAACCACAAGCGCAACCAGGAGCTGCTGGCGCAGAACTTCGTCAGCCAGCGGTCGCTCGACGAGAGCGCCGCCAACCTGGAGGTGGCGCAGGCCAAGCTGGCCCTGGCGCAGGCCACGGCGGCGCGGCTGAAGATCGTGGCACCGTTCGACGGCATTGCCGGCATCCGCAACGTCAATGTCGGTGACTATCTGAAGGACGGCACCGACATCGTCAACCTGGAAGACATCGACACCGTGTACGTGGACTACCGCCTGCCCGAGCGCTTCCAGACCCGTGTCAGCAAGGGCCAGAGCGCCAAGGTGGAACTCGATGCGCTGCCTGGACGCACTTTCGAGGCGGTGGTGCAGGCGGTCGATCCGCTGATCGATGCCAACGGCCGCTCCATCGGCGTGCGCGGCACCATCGACAACCGCCAGCTGGTACTGCGTCCCGGCATGTTTGCGCGGGTCACCACCGTTTTCGGTGTACGCGAGAAGGCGAAGGTGGTGCCTGAGGAGGCCATCGTGCCGCAGGGCGGGCGCCAGTTCGTCATCAAGCTGGTGCCGGGCGCCGACAAGGACAGCCTGGTGTCCCAGCGGACCGAGGTCCAGGTCGGTATCCGCCGGCCGGGGCGGGTGGAAATTCTCAAGGGCCTGGACGAGGGCGATACGGTGGTGACCGCGGGCCAGCAGCGACTGCAGAAGGACGGCACCGCGGTCAAGGTGCTCGACACCGGGCGCGGTGCGCCCAAATCCTGAAGCAGCCAGAGAACCGAGCGGAGAGCGCGTCATGCAATTGCCTGAAATCTCGATCCGGCGGCCGGTGTTTGCCACCGTGCTGTCCCTGTTGGTGCTGCTGATCG
>CALRMF020000180.1:0-6414 GCA_943369035.1 Curvibacter sp. AEP1-3 | reverse complement strand
CAAAGTGCCTCCACCGTGGCGGTGCAAGGCGGCGAAGTGGTGGCCCAGGTGGTGGACACCATGAAGGGCATCAACGAGTCGAGCCGCAAGATCAACGACATCATCAGCGTGATCGATGGCATCGCCTTCCAGACCAACATCCTGGCGCTGAATGCAGCCGTGGAAGCGGCGCGCGCAGGCGAGCAGGGTCGTGGCTTTGCGGTGGTGGCCGGTGAGGTGCGCTCGCTGGCGGGCCGCAGTGCGGAAGCCGCGAAGGAAATCAAGACCCTGATCACCGACAGCGTGCAGCGCGTCGAGCAGGGTTCGGCCCTGGTCGACCAGGCCGGCAACACCATGAACGAGGTGGTGACCAGCATCCGCCGCGTGACCGACATCATGGGGGAGATCAGTGCCGCCAGTTCGGAGCAGAGTGCCGGCGTGGGCCAGGTCAGCGAGGCCGTGACCAGCATGGACCAAGCCACGCAGCAGAACGCCGCGTTGGTGGAAGAAATGGCCGCCGCCGCCGCCAGCCTGCGTGCGCAGGCGCAGGACCTGGTGCAGACGGTGGCGGTGTTCAAGCTCAGCGCCCAGGACACCGCTGTGTCCTATACCCCTGCGGCAGCGTCGTACACCGCCCCCGCGGCCAGCCGACCTGCTCCGGGCGCAGCCACCAAGTCCCCGGCCCAGGCTGCAGGCAAGGCGTCTACCAAGTCCGCGTCACCCAAGTTGAGTGCACCGGCGCCGGCCCCCAAACCAACCGCCCAAGCGGCCAAGCCGGCAGATGCCGGCGACGACTGGGAAACCTTCTGAGCGGGCTCGCCCTCAGCGGATCAACGGCACCTTCGGGTGCCGTTTTTCTTTCCGGACCCAGCCATCCGGCGGGTATGCTCGGACCCGATATCAAGACGAACGGAGAAGCATGTGAGCAGCCAACTCGACCGCACGGCCCGGGGTGTCTACCTGATTGCCGTCACGCCCTTTACCGACAGCGGCGCACTGGACCTGGCCAGCACTGACTGCATGGTGGACTTCTGCCTGGACAAAGGCGTCACGGGTCTCACCGTGCTGGGCATCATGGGCGAGGCGCCCAAGTTGACCATGGAAGAGTCACGCATCTTCGTCAGGCAGGTACTGGCGCGTGTGGCCGGCCGCGTGCCGGTGGTGGTGGGCGCGTCGGCGCCGGGTTTTGCACCCATGAAGGAACTGACCCAGAGCGTGATGGACCTGGGTGCGGCCGGTGTGATGGTGGCGCCACCGTCCACGGTGCGCACCGACGA
The DNA here is from genome assembly GCA_943369035.1 of Curvibacter sp. AEP1-3. Classification (GTDB taxonomy): domain Bacteria; phylum Pseudomonadota; class Gammaproteobacteria; order Burkholderiales; family Burkholderiaceae_C; genus Hylemonella. The sequence goes on along the minus strand of CALRMF020000180.1, from coordinate 5,158 downwards.
CCAGATCACCGCCTACTTCGACATGGTCAACGAAACGCTGGGCCCCGACGTGCCCTGGGCGCTGCAGGACCACCCGGTGGCCACCGGCGTGCAGATGTCCACGGGCGTCGTCCTGAAGATCCTGAAGAACTCACCTAATTGCGTCATGCTCAAGCACGAGGATTGCCCGGGCCTGGCCAAGCTCTCGGCCATTCGCGCCGCCAGCGACCGTGGCGAACTCTCGCGCATTTCCATTCTCACGGGCAACGGCGGTGGCCTGTTCCTGCCGGAGGAGCTCACGCGCGGCGCCGACGGCGCCATGACGGGCTTCGCCTACCCGGAGATGATGGTGGACGTGTGTGCCGCCCATGCGGCGGGCAACGTGGAACGCGCGCACGATCTGTTCGACGCTTACCTGCCGTTGGCACGCTACGAGCAGCAACAGAACATCGGCTTGGCGGTGCGCAAGCACATCCTGATGAAGCGCGGCGTCATTGCCTCCGAGGCGGTTCGCAAGCCGGGCCCCAAGCTGTCGGCGCAGGATGTGGCCGACATCGCCCTTCTGACGCGCCGGCAGGCCAGGCGGCTGGCCGAGCTGGGCTGAGGTTGCAGGCCATGGCTCTGACGCTGCACCAAGGCTATCTGCCGGGCTGCATCGGCCGCATCACCGAGCTGCATGCGCGTTTTTACGCTGCGCACACCGGCTTCGGGGTGACTTTCGAGAGCAAGGTGGCGCGCGAGCTGGCCGCCTTCTGCGAGCGCTACGACGAGGCACGTGATGGGCTGTGGCTGGCGCTGCTCGACGGTCAGGTGGAAGGTGCCATCGTGATTGATAGCGTGCATGCAGGCACGGACGGCGCCCACCTGCGCTGGTTCATTACGTCGGACCGTCTGCGTGGCACGGGTGCCGGCAGCCTCTTGCTGACCGAGGCCATGGCTTTCTGCGATGCGTGTGGTTACCGCAAGACCTACCTCTGGACTTTTGACGGGCTTGCTGCCGCACGGCACCTGTACGAAAGGCATGGCTTTCGCCTGGTGCAGCAGCAGCCGGGTCGGCAGTGGGGCAGTGAAGTGCTGGAGCAGCGCTTCGAAAGAAAACGCTAGACCAGTTTTTTCACCAGCACTTGCGACTTGCGGTCCCAGTTGTACTTGCGTTTGCGCGCCTCGGGCAGCCAGTCCGGGTCCACGTTCTGGAAGCCGCGCTTGAGGAACCAGTGCATGGTGCGGGTGGTCAGCACGAAGATGCTGTCCAGCCCCATGGCACGGGCGCGCTGCTCGATGCGCTTCAGGACCTTCTCGCCGTCGCCCTGGCCTTGCGACTCCGGTGACACGGTCAGCGCCGCCATCTCGGCCGTCCTGGCCTCGGGGTAGGGGTAGAGCGCCGCGCAGGCGAAGATCACGCCGTCGTGCTCGATGATGGTGTAGTTGCCGATGTCGCGCTCGATCTCGGTGCGGCTGCGCTTGACCAGGGTGCCGTCCTTCTCGAACGGCTCGATCAGGGTCAGGATGCCGCCGACGTCGTCTGGCGTGGCCTCGCGCAATTCCTCCAGCTTTTCGTCCACCACCATGGTGCCGATGCCGTCGTGCACATAGATCTCCAGCAACAGTGAACCGTCCACGGCAAAGGGGATGATGTGGCTGCGCTCCACGCCAGCCTTGCAGGCCTTGACGCAGTGCTGGAGGTAAAACGCAGTGTCGGTGGGCAGGGTGGCGTTGGGCAACGCACCCAGCAGCTTCTCGGCCGCGGCCAGCGGCAGTTCGGTGTCGATCGGGTTGTCGTCGCTCTCGGGTGCGTGCGGGTCGATGCGGATGCCGGGAATCTCGGAGACGAAGATCAGCTTGTCGGCCTGCAGCGCGGTGGCCACGCTGGTGGCGACTTCTTCCATGGTCAGGTTGAAGGCCTCGCCGGTGGGGGAGAAACCGAAGGGCGACAGCAGCACCATGGCACCCATGTCCAGCGTGCGGGTGATGCCGGCCACGTCCACCTTGCGCACCAGGCCCGAATGCTGGAAGTCCACGCCGTCGACGATGCCCACCGGGCGCGCCGTGATGAAGTTGCCTGAGATCACGCGCACGGTGGCACCTGCCATCGGCGTGTTGGGCAGGCCCTGGCTGAAGGCGGCCTCGATCTCGTAGCGCAGCTGACCCGCTGCTTCCTGCGCGCAGTCCAGCGCAATCTCGTCGGTGATGCGCATGCCGTGCGAGTACTTGGGCGCATGGCCCTTGGCCTTGAGCTGCTCGTTGACCTGCGGTCGGAAGCCGTGCACCAGCACGATTTTCACGCCCATGCTCTGGATCAGCGCCAGGTCCTGCGCAATGTGGTGCAGCTTGCCGGCGGCGATCGCCTCGCCGCACACCCCCACCACGAAGGTCTTGCCCCGGTGCATGTGGATATAGGGCGCCACCGAACGGAACCAGGGCACGAAGGTGAAGTTGAAGACGGTGGACATCGCAGGGCAGGGCTGGGTCAGGACTGGGATAATTGCCGATTCTCTCCCATGTTCCTGCCTTGAGTTCCTCCCCCCTGAAAATCGAGTTCCCCGAAGCGCTGCCGGTGTCGGCCAAACGCGACGAAATCATGGCCGCGCTGCAGCAGCACCAGGTCATCATCGTCTGCGGCGAGACCGGCTCGGGCAAGACCACCCAGTTGCCCAAGATCGCCCTGGCCCTCGGAAGAGGCAAATGCAATTACCCGGCCGGCCAGCGTGGCCGCCTGATCGGCCACACCCAGCCGCGCCGCATTGCCGCTTCCAGCGTGGCCAAGCGCATTGCCGAGGAGCTGCAGACGCCGCTGGGCGAGGTGGTGGGCTACAAGGTGCGCTTCCAGGACCGCCTGTCCAAGGATGCATCGGTCAAGCTCATGACCGACGGCATCCTGCTGGCCGAGACGCAGACCGACCCGCTGCTGCAGGCCTACGACACGCTCATCATCGACGAGGCGCACGAGCGTAGCCTCAACATCGACTTTCTGCTCGGCTACCTCAAGCAGATCCTGCCGCGGCGGCCGGACCTGAAGATCGTCGTCACCTCGGCCACCATCGACGCCGAACGCTTTGCCAACCACTTTGCATCCACCAAGGGGCCGGCGCCGGTCATCATGGTCTCCGGTCGCACCTATCCGGTGGAGCAACGCTGGCGCCCGTTCGAGGAGAGCCGTGAATACGACCTGAACGACGCCATCGCCGATGCGGTGGATGAGTTGTGGCAAGGTAATGCTGCGGGGGACATCCTGGTCTTCCTGCCGGGCGAGCGCGAGATCCGCGAGGCCGCCGACCACCTGCGCAAGCACCTCAGCCACCATGCCGTCACGCGCAGTGCTGAAGTACTACCGCTGTTTGCCCGCCTGTCGCAGGCTGAGCAGGATCGGGTGTTCGACAACCACAGCGGCCGGCGCATCGTGCTGGCCACCAACGTGGCCGAAACCTCCCTCACGGTGCCGGGCATCCGATACGTGATTGACGCAGGAACAGCGCGCGTCAAGCGCTACAGTTTCCGTAGCAAGGTGGAGCAGCTGCTGGTCGAGCCGGTGAGTCAGGCCGCCGCCAACCAGCGCGCCGGGCGCTGCGGCCGGGTGGCCAACGGCATCTGCATCCGGCTCTATGACGAGAAGGACTTTGCGGGCCGAGAGCGTTTTACGACGCCGGAAATCCTGCGCAGCTCGCTGGCGGGCGTCATCCTGCGCATGAAGTCGCTGCACCTGGGCGTGGTGGAGGACTTCCCCTTTATCGAGGCGCCGTCCGGCCGCGCCATTGCCGACGGCTACCAGCTGCTGGCCGAACTCGGCGCAGTGGACGAGCAGAACGAGTTGACACCGATTGGCCGCGAACTGGCCAAGCTGCCGCTGGACCCGCGCGTGGGTCGCATGATCCTGGAGGCGCGCAGCCGCCAGGCGCTGGAGGAGGTCCTCATCATCGCCAGCGCGCTGAGCGTGCAGGACGTGCGAGATCGCCCGCTGGAAGCGCAGGCCCAGGCCGACCAGGCCCACGCCAAGTTCGATGACGAGAAAAGCGAGTTCAACGGCTACCTCAAGCTGTGGAAGTGGATCAACGACGCCAGAGGTGGACATGGCGAACACAAGTTGTCCAACCGCCAGTACGAACAACTGCTGCGCCAGAACTTCGTCAACATCCGCCGGGTGCGCGAATGGCGCGACATCCACAGCCAGTTGCTGACGGTCGTGACGGAACACAAGTGGCAGATCAACAGCACGCCGGCGACGTACGAGCAGATCCACCTCTCCATGCTGGCCGGCCTGCTAGGCAACGTCGGCTGCAAGCTGGAAGAAGAGGCCGCGGCCGGTGAATACCTGGGCGCACGCGGCATCAAGTTCTTTCGCCATCCCGGCGCCCACCTCTCCAAGCGCCCGGGGCGCTGGATCGTGGCGGCCGAACTGGTGGAGACCACGCGCCTGTTCGGTCGTGGCATTGCCAACATCGAGCCGCAGTGGCTGGAGCAGGTGGGCGGCCATCTGCTCAAGAAGCAGCTGCTTGACCCGCACTGGGAGAAGAAGGCGGCCGAGGTGGTGGCGCTGGAGCGCGCCACGCTCTACGGCATCGTGGTCTACAGCGGCCGGCGTACCAACTACGGCAAAGTGGACCCGGTCGCGGCGCGCGAGATCTTCATCCGCGAAGGTCTGGTGGCTGGCGAATGGGAGACCAAGCTGCCTTTCCTGGCCGCCAACCAGAAGCTGATCCGTCAGGTGGAGGAGCTGGAGCACAAGTCGCGCCGGCAGGACGTGCTGGTGGATGACGAACTGATCTACGCTTTCTACGACCAGGCTTTACCGCAACAGGTGTGCAGCGGCTACGAGTGCGAGCGCTGGTACCGCGAAGCCAGCAAGAGCAACCCGAACCTGCTCAAGCTCACGCGTGAAGAGCTGATGCGGCACGAGGCCGCGGGCGTCACCACCAGTGCCTTTCCCAAGACCCTCCGCCTGGGTGGCGTGGACTGTGCCGCCAGCTACTTGCACGAACCGGGCGATCCCAAGGACGGCCTGACCGTCACGGTGCCGCTGTTCGTGCTGAACCAGGTGAATGAGGAACGCTGCGAGTGGCTGGTGCCCGGCATGCTCAAGGACAAGATCCAAGCTTTGCTGAAGAGCCTGCCGCAGAAGCCGCGCAGCCGCTTCGTACCCCTGCCGGAGTCGGCCGCCCGGCTGACCGAGGTGCTGGGTGTGGAG
>CALRMF020000179.1:0-6426 GCA_943369035.1 Curvibacter sp. AEP1-3 | reverse complement strand
AACCCACGACCCCTTGGTTCGTAGCCAAGTACTCTATCCAACTGAGCTACAGCCGCTGAAGCCTTGAATTATAGCACGATCCTGGACGCTTTCCGCCGGCACGTTCAACGAACCGGGAAATTACCCCCAGCAACTGTGGCCTACATTGTGGAAAACTCACCGGACAACTCGCGCAAGCCGCGCCGGTATTGGCCTACCAGCCCGTGCTCACAAAACAGGCAGTGAAGATGACATGAAATTGGTAGGGCGTGAGGGACTTGAACCCCCGACCAAGGGATTATGAGTCCCCTGCTCTAACCAACTGAGCTAACGCCCCGACCGAAGGCAAGATTGTAAGGGCCTACTTGCTGTGGCTCAGGGCGTTGCTGACCAGCTTGGACGTGATGTCCACGATCTGGATCATGCGGTCGTAGGGCATGCGGGTGGGGCCAATCACGCCCAGCGTGCCGACCACCTGGCCGTCCACCTCGTAAGGCGCACTCACCACCGACAGCTCCTCGAACGGCACCACCTGGCTCTCGCCGCCGATGAAGATGCGCACGCCCTCGGCCTGGCCGGTGATGTCGAGCAGGCGCATGAGCTGCGCCTTCTGCTCGAACAGGTCGAAGGCCCGGCGCAGCTGGCTCATGTCGCTGGAGAAGTCGCTGACCGACAGCAGGTTGCGCTCGCCGGCAATCACCACCTCGTCCTGCGCCTGCGTCATCGCCTCGGTCCCCACCGTGACGGCGGCCTGCATCAGGGCGGCGATCTCGCCGCGCAGGCTCTCCACCTCGCCCTGCAGGCGCTCGCGCACCTGCTCGATGGTCAGCCCCATGTAGTGGGTGTTGAGGTAGTTGGCGGCCTCCACCAGCTGGGATTGGGTGTAGTCGGTCTCGGTGAAGATGACGCGGTTCTGCACGTCCCCATCCGGCGAGACCAGGATAACCAGGATACGGCGCTCGGACAGGCGCAGGAATTCGATGTGGCGGAACACCGAGGTGCGCCGCGGCGCCATCACCACGCCAACGAACTGCGACAGGTTGGACAGCAGGTTGGCGGCATTGGAGATCACCTTCTGCGGCTGGTCCGGCGCCAGGCTGGGCGTTGTGAACTCGCCGCGCTGTACGGTCAGCATGGTGTCGACGAACAGCCGGTAACCCCGTGCCGTGGGCACACGCCCGGCCGACGTGTGCGGGCTGGCAATCAGCCCCAGCTCTTCCAGATCGGCCATGACATTGCGGATAGTGGCTGGCGAGAGCTCCAGCCCCGAAGCACGCGACAAGGTGCGCGACCCCACCGGTTGCCCTTCGGCAATGTAGCGCTCGACCAGCGCTTTCAACAACAACTTGGCACGATCATCGAGCATGGATTCATTTTAATGATGTAATTTGCGCATGACATCCAAATTTCAGCAGGTCGCCCTCATTGGCAAGTACCAGGCTGCAACGGCCGGTGGCAACACCTCGGTGCGTCCGGCGCTGGAGGACATTGCCCGTTTCCTGCAGGCCCAGGGTTGCCGGGTGGTGCTGGAGGCGCAGACCGCTGGCAACACCGGCCTGGGCGGCTACGAGATCATGGACGTGGAAGCCATCGGCCAGCACTGCCAGCTGGGTCTGGTGGTGGGCGGCGACGGCACGATGCTGGGCATCGGCCGGCAGTTGGCGCGCTTTCAGGTGCCGCTGATCGGCATCAACCACGGCCGGCTCGGCTTCATCACCGACATTCCCTTCGGCAGCTACGAGACCACCCTGCCGCCCATGCTGCAGGGCGAGTACGCGGAAGAGCGTCGCAGCCTAATGCAGGCACGCGTGATGCGCGGCGAACAGTGCGTGTTCGATGCGCTGGCCATGAACGACGTGGTGGTGCACCGCGGCGGCACCTCGGGCATGCTGGAGCTACGCGTCGAGGTCGACGGCCATTTCGTGGCCAACCAGCGCGCCGATGGGCTGATCATCGCCTCGCCCACCGGCTCTACGGCCTACTCGCTGTCGGTCGGTGGCCCCATCCTGCACCCGGCCCTGGGTGGCTGGGTGATGGCGCCGATTGCACCGCACACCCTGACCAACCGGCCGGTGGTGATCGACGACGACTCCGAGATCGCCCTGGAGATCGTGGCCGGCCGTGACGCCAGCGCCAATTTCGACATGCAGTCACTGGCCTCGCTGCAGCACGGCGACCGCATCGTCGTCACGCGCTCGCAGCACCAGGTGCGCTTCCTGCACCCACGCGGCTGGAGCTATTTCGACACGCTGCGGCAGAAGCTGCACTGGAACGAAGGAGTGGCCTTGCCGTGAGCCTCAAGCGCATCGTCCTGCGGGATTTCGTCATCGTCAGCGAACTCGAGCTGGAGTTGAACAACGGCTTCACCGTGCTCACCGGTGAAACCGGCGCCGGCAAGTCCATCCTGATCGATGCCCTGCAGCTCGTGACCGGTGCGCGCGCCGACACCGGCCTCATCCGCGAAGGCGCCGCGCGCACGGAAGTCGGCGCCGAATTCGACGATGGCGGCGCACTGCGCCCCTGGCTCGAAGAGGCCGGCTTTTCGCCCGACGACACCCTGCTGCTGCGTCGCACGGTGGACGCGCAGGGCAAGAGCCGCGCCTGGATCAATGGCAGTCCTGCGACCGCCACCCAGTTGCGTGAGGTGGGCGAGCAGTTGCTTGACATCCATGGCCAGCACGCCTGGCAAAGCCTGACACGGCCGGATGCCGTGCGCGGCCTGCTCGACGCCTACGCCCAGCTGGATACCAGCCGTCTGAGCGCGCTGTGGCAGCAATGGCGCCAGGCCCTCGCCACCCTGGAGGAGGCGCGCAGTGCACAGGACTCGCTGCAACGTGAACGCGAACGCCTGCAATGGCAGATCGCCGAGGTCGAAAAGCTCGCACCGCAAGCAGGCGAGTGGGAAGAACTCAACACCGACCACAGCCGCCTGGCCCATGCCCAGGCCCTGCTCGACGCCGCGCAGGGCGCGCTCGACGCCCTGGACGGCGAGGACGGCAGCGCCAACCACGCCTTGAGCGCTGCCCAGCATCTGCTACAGAATCAGGAGCATTTGGAGCCTGATTTCAAGGCGCTCAACGAGGTTCTGGCCTCCAGCCTGGCACAGGTGGAAGACGCCGTGCACACGCTGCGCACCTACCTGCGCCGCACCGACCTTGACCCGGAGCGTCTGGCCGAACTCGATGCCCGCCTGACGCTATGGGTGTCGCTGGCGCGGCGCTACAAGCGGCCGCCGGAAGAGCTGGCCGCCACGCTCGCCGGCTGGAAGGAAGAGTTGAACCGGCTTGACGCTGCGGCCGACCTGGCGGCGCTGGAAGCCGCCGAGCAGCAGGCCCAAGCCGCCTACCTGGCAGAAGCCAAGTCCATCTCCAAGGCGCGCGCCAAGGCCGCGCCCAAGCTGGCCCAGGCCATCACCCAGGCCATGCAGGGCCTGGGCATGCAGGGCGGGCGTTTCGAGGTGGCGCTCAACCAGGCCGCGCAGCCGATGCAAAGTGGTCTGGAAGAAGTGGCCTTTCTGGTCGCGGGCCACGCCGGCAGCACGCCGCGCCCAGTGGGCAAGGTGGCCTCGGGTGGTGAGCTCTCGCGCATCGCGCTGGCCATTGCCGTCACCACCAGCCAGCTCGGCACCGCCCAGACCCTGATCTTCGATGAAGTGGACTCCGGCGTCGGTGGCGCGGTGGCCGAGACCGTGGGCCGGCTGATGAAGCAGCTCGGCCGCGACCGCCAGGTGCTGGCCGTGACGCACCTGCCACAGGTCGCCGCCTGTGCCGACCATCACCTGCTGGTGGCCAAGCAGCTGCAGGGCAAGTCCACGCTGAGCACGGTGGCGGCCGTGCAGGGCGAACAGCGCGTGGCCGAGGTGGCACGCATGCTGGGCGGCGAGCGCCTGTCCGGCACCACGCTGGCGCACGCCAAGGAAATGCTGCAGTCGGGCAGTTGAGCATGGAGATCGTCCTCATCACCGGCATGTCCGGCTCCGGCAAATCGGTGGCGTTGCATGCGCTGGAGGACGCTGGCTACTACTGCGTCGACAACCTGCCGCCCGAGCTGCTGCAGCCCTTTGTCGCCCTGGAACAGCAGCACCAGGCCAAGCGCCTGGCGATTGCCATGGACGTACGCAGCGCCACCTCGCTGCCACAGGTTCCCCCCCTGCTGACGGCGCTGCGCCAGCAAGGCATCACCGTCAAGCCGCTATTTCTGGATGCCGCGACCGACACGCTGGTACGGCGCTACTCGGAGACCCGACGCAAACACCCGCTGTCGCAGACCGCCACGGCAGCGGCCCCTGATCTGAACCGGGCGCTCATTGACGCCATCGAGCTGGAGCGCGAGCTGCTCAGCGCCCTGCGCGAACAGGCACATGTGATCGACACCAGCCTGATCCGGCCCTCGCAGCTGCAGGGTTACGTGAAGGATGTGATCTCGCTGCCGGGCAGCCAGCTGACGCTGGTGTTCGAGTCGTTCGCGTTCAAGCGCGGCATCCCGGTTGACGCCGACTACGTGTTCGACATCCGCATGCTGCCCAATCCGCACTACGAACCTGAGTTGCGGCCACTGACCGGCAAGGACGCACCGGTGGCCACCTTCCTGCAGGCGCAGCCCGAAGCCAGCCGCATGCTCGGTGACATCGAGGCCTTCCTCAACCACTGGCTGGACGCCATGGCGCACAACCACCGCAGCTACGTCACGGTGGCCATCGGCTGCACCGGCGGCCAGCATCGTTCAGTCTATCTGGTGGAAGAACTGGCGCGCCGCTTTGCCGTGCGCTGGACCACACTCAAGCGCCACCGCGAACTCGACGCCGGCTAGCCGTTTTCCAGCAACTTGCGCACCGGCGCCGGCAAACCCAGGCCCGGCCACGTCTCGGCCGCCTGCCAGCCGCCTTCGGATGACAGCCGTGCACGCGCCGGCAGCTGCACCCGCACCGGATGCAGATGCAAGTCCTTGTGCGTCAGCACATGGGTGAACACGGGCGCCTCCTGCAAGGCCTCGCGGTAGCGTGGCGGCACCGCGGCCTCCAGCGCGTCGCGGCTGTCGAACAGCTCGAAGCAGTACAGCCCGGCCCAGACGCCCGGCGTGGGCCGCTGGCGCAGCCACACGGCCCCATCGCGCGTCTGCGCCCACAGCAGCCAGAGCGACTGCGTCGTGCGCTTGAGCTTGCGCGTCTTCACCGGGTAACGCTCCGGCTGCCCCTCGCGCCGCGCCACGCACAGCTCGGCCAGCGGGCAACGCTCGCACTGCGGCTTGCGCGCCAGGCAAACCGTGGCGCCGAGGTCCATCACGCCCTGGGTGTAGCGCGGCATGCTGCGTGCCAGATCACGCGTGGGCAGCAGCTCGGTGGCATGGGTCCACAGGGTTCGTTCGTTGGCCGCCACGGCCAGGTCGGCATCGAAACCGAGCACGCGCGTCAGCACGCGCTTGACGTTGCCGTCCAGGATGGCCACGCGCTCGCCAAAGCAGATCGAGGCGATCGCTGCCGCGGTGGAACGGCCGATCCCGGGCAGCGTTTGCAAGGCCTCGGCGGTCGGCGGGAAGACGCCACCAAAACGCTCCACCACCTGCAGGGCGCAGGCATGCAGGTTGCGCGCACGGCTGTAGTAGCCCAGCCCGCTCCACAGCGCCAGCACGTCGTCCAGGTGGGCCGCTGCCAGGGCCTGCACATCAGGGAAGCGCTGCAGGAAACGGGCGTAGTAGTCGCGCACCGTGACCACCTGGGTCTGCTGCAGCATGATCTCGGACAGCCACACCCGGTACGGGTCGCGCGTGGCCTGCCAGGGCAGGTCATTGCGCCCGTGCTGCTGCTGCCAGCGCACCAGCCGCGTGGCGAGGTCTGGGGGCATCACGCTCAGGCCTGTGCCAGCTCGGGCTGCGCCTTGGGTGCAGGCACCTGCGGCGAGCGGGTCAGGTAGCTGGTCAGCTCCTGCAGCTTGCTGTCGAGCTGGTCAATCGCCTGGCTCTGGCCTTCGATCTCGGTTATGCGCTCATCCAGTCCGCCGGCGGCATTCTGGATGCGGTCAATGGCTTCGATGCGGCGACTGAAGTTCTTGCGCCGCTCGCGCAGCTGCGCGTCGAGCTGGGCTGCAGCGGACTTGCTCCACAGCTCTACATCGGCCAGAGCCGTCTGGTGCAGACCACGCACGCGGGTGGAAAGTGCACGCACCAGCCGGTCGGCAAACTCGGGCTGCGCCAGCCGGAAGGCGTTGCCGATGCCCAGATACTGCAGATGGCCGCGCTCGATCTGGTCGAGGTCGTTGAGGTAGTCCAGCACCTGCGGCTCGGTGGGCGGCTGCAGCGAAAAGCCATGCTCCGCATTGAGCTGACGGAAGGTGGCCGCCAGCATGGTCTGGATCTCGCCGACGAGTGATTGCACGCGCCGCAGGTTTTCGCGCAGGCGGTCGAAGGTGTCGCCATAGGCCTTCTTGACGCCGAGCTTGAGCCCCTTCTGCT
>CALRMF020000178.1:0-6487 GCA_943369035.1 Curvibacter sp. AEP1-3 | reverse complement strand
CAACCTGCACCCCATGCTCAACGTGGCCATCAAGGCCGCCCGCGCCGCCGGCGCCATCATCAACCGCGCCGCGCTCGATGTCGAATCCGTCCGCGTCTCGCAAAAGCAGGTGAACGACTTCGTGACCGAGGTGGACCACGCGAGCGAGCAGACCATCATCGAGACCCTGCTGACCGCCTACCCCGGCCACGGCATCCTGGGTGAAGAAACCGGCAACACGCACGGCGCCAAGGATTCGGAATTCGTCTGGATCATCGACCCGCTGGACGGCACCACCAACTTCATCCACGGCTTCCCGGTCTACTGCGTCAGCATCGCACTGGCCGTCAAGGGCAAGGTCGAGCAGGCCGTCATCTACGATCCCTCGCGCAACGACCTCTTCACCGCCACCAAAGGCCGCGGCGCCTACATGAACGACCGCCGCATCCGCGTGAGCAAGCGCACCCAGCTCAAGGAATGCCTGATCTCCACCGGCTTTCCCTTCCGCAAGGGCGACAACTTCCCGGCCTACCTGGCCATGATGAGCGAGGTGATGCAGCGCACCGCCGGCCTGCGCCGCCCGGGTGCGGCCGCGCTCGACCTGGCTTATGTGGCGGCCGGCTTCACCGACGGCTTCTTTGAAACCGGCCTGCAGCCCTGGGACGTGGCCGCCGGCTCGCTGCTGGTGACCGAGGCCGGTGGCCTGGTGGGCAATTTCACCGGCGAGGCCGATTTCCTGGAACAGAAGGAATGCCTGGCCGGCAACCCGCGCATCTACGGCCAGCTGGTGCCGCTGCTGGGCAAGTACAGCAAGTTCGCCAGCGCCGGTGACAAGGCCGCGGCACGTCAGGCCGCCGCCGACATCAGCACCCTCACGGTGTCGGGCACGCAGCCCCAGGACGACGAACGCGACCAGGGCGCGTTCGAGTAAAGCGCTGGACGCCGCAGCAGGCCGGGTCAGGCCGCCGGCGTGAAGGTCTCCACCGGCGCCGGCCGGCCGAACAAGTAGCCCTGGAACACGGTGCAGCCGTTGGCCAGCAGGAACTGGCGCTGGCCTTCGCTCTCCACCCCCTCGGCCACCGCCACCAGGTCCAGGCTGTGCGCCAGAGCCAGGATGGTGCGCACGATGGCGGCATCGTTGGCATCCTCCAGCACGTCGCGCACGAAACTCTGGTCGATCTTGAGCTGATCGAGTGGCAGGCGCTTGAGGTAGCTCAGCGAGGAGTAGCCGGTGCCGAAGTCGTCGAGCGCAAAACGCACACCCGCCCCGCGCAACGCCTCCATCTTGACGATGGCATCCTCCACATCGCTCAGCAGCACGCTCTCGGTCAGCTCCAGCTTCAGACGCTGCGGGTCGGCGCCGGTGTCGTGCAGCACCGCCAGCACCTGGGCCACAAAGTCGCTGCGGCGGAACTGGCGCGCACTGACGTTGACCGACACCGTCCAGTCGCGCGTGGCCGGCTGCGCGCGCCAACGCACCAGCTGCTGGCAGGCGGTCTGCAGCACCCACTGGCCGATCGGCAGGATCAGGCCGGTCTGCTCCGCCACCGGAATGAACTCCCCCGGCGGCACCAACCCGCGCTGCGGGTGCTGCCAGCGCACCAACGCCTCGAAACCGGTGGTGTGCCCGGCCACATCCACCACCGGCTGGTAGTGCAGCAGCAGCTCCTGGCGCTGCAGGCCCTGGCGCAGGTCGGCGTCGAGTTGCGCCCGCGCCACGACGGCGGCCTGCATCTGCGGGTCGTAGAAGCGCAGCGTGTTGCGTCCGGCCGCCTTGGCCTGGTACATGGCCACATCGGCCCGCTTGAGCAGCTCGTCCACGCCCGGTGAACTGCCCGAGAACAGCGCGATGCCAATGCTGGGTGTGCTGCTGTGCTGCTTGCCCATCAGCTCATAGGGCTGGTTGAGCCGCGCGAGGATCTTCTCGGCCACCGCCTCGGCCTGGGTCACCGCCTCGCCGACCACCGTGCTCAGTCCTTCGAGCATGACCACGAACTCGTCGCCGCCGAAACGCGCCGCTGTGTCGCCCTCGCGGATGCAGCCGACCAATCGGTCGGCCACCTGTGTCAGCAGCTGGTCACCGACATCGTGGCCCAGCGTGTCGTTCAGGTCCTTGAAGTTGTCGAGGTCGATGAACAGCAGCGCACCGTGCTGCTGGCTGCGCGTGCTCAGCAGCAGCTGGTGGGCCAGCCGGTCCATCAGCAGGCGCCGGTTGGGCAGGCCGGTCAGGGTGTCGTAAAAGGCCAGACGCTGGGTTTCATCCTCGGCGCGCTTGCGCTGGGTGATGTTGCTGCCAATGCCGCGGTAGCCACGGAAGCGCCCATCGGCATCGAACATCGGCATGCCACTGACCGAGATCCAGTAGGTCTGGCCGTTCGCGTTCATGCGCTGGATCTCGAAGTCGCGGAAGGTCTGGCGAGCGTTCAGCACCTGGCGGTGCGCCTCCCAGTCCGCTTCCGTGAGGTTCACCGCCCCGAGGTCCCAGCGGGTGCGCCCCAGGCTGTAGTCCTGCGCCGGGCTGTTCTCGCCCTCTAGGTAACCGTTGAAGCGGGTGAAACGGTAGTGCTCGTCGGTCTCCCAGTACCAGTCAGAGGAGAGGTCGGTCAGGCTGCGGAAACGCGCCTCGCTCTCCTGCAAACGCATCTCGGCTTCCTTGCGCTCGGTGATGTCGGAGAGTGAGCCATAGGACATCAGGTCGGCGCCCTCCTGGTACACCACCGCACTGCCCAGCACCCAGCGTTCGGTGCCATCGGGCAGGCGGACACGGAATTCATGCCGCCAGCTGGCGCCCTCGCAGGCGGCCGCCTTCATCGAATCCTTCAGGCCGCGCAGGTCGTCCGGGTGCACCACCGCCAGCAGGCTGCGGGCATCGGCACTGGCCGACTCGGGCCGCACCCGGAACAGGCGGTAGATCGCGTCGCTCGCGAACGGAAAGCTGGTATGGCCGTCCGCGCGGGTGCGCATCTGGAACACCATCTCGGGCAGGCGGCTGGTGATCTTCTGGATGAAGTCCAGCTTGTCCTGCAGCGCCTGGTGTGCCTCGTGTTCGCGGGTGATGTCCTGCACCACACCGAAATCGGTGCCGCTGCCGTCACGCCGGAACTGGCGGTGCATGCGCGAGCGCAGCCAGCGCACGGTACCGTCGGGGTGCAGCCAGCGGTAGGACAGGTCGGAACCGTCCATGCGCTCGCGCGCCGCCACGAAAGCCGGCATGTCATCCGGGTGGATGCGGCTGCGTGCCTGCGGGCTGGACATGTCCGGACCAGTGTTCAGACCCGCGAGCTTGAGCAGACCGGTCGACCAGTGGATGGTCTTGCCGTCCGCGCTGGCCGACCAATGGCCCACACGCGCCAGGTCCTCGGTGAACTGGTAGAGCTCCAGCTGCGCATTGAGCTGCTCGTTGGCCCGCTCCAGCGCCAGTTCCCCGGAACGCAGCGCCTCCTCGGCCATGCGTTCGGCGGTGACGTCCTTCACGTGCATCAGCACCAGCTTCTCGCCGTGGACGTCGATCAGCGAGCCGTTCAGGCGAGCCAGGAAGGGCGAGCCGTCCTGGCGCGCCAGGGTGACCTCCAAGTTGCGCAACCGCCCCTGCGTCGCCAGCGGGGCCAGCGCCTGTTCCCGTACCGCCGAGTCGGCCCAGTGGCCGATGCCCACCACCGTGTGGCCGATGGCTTCTTCGCGCGTATAGCCGCTCAGCAGCAGCCACTCCCGGTTGACGTCGATGATCAGGCCGTCGGCATGGCGCGTCAGCACCAGCGCCTCGGGGCTTTCGGCAAAGGCGGCTGCAAACAGGCGTTCGGTGCGCCGCTGCGGGTCGTCGCCTGGCGGCACGTCCGCCGGCCCTTCGTTCTGCAGGCGCAGCAGCGCCACATCCAGCGCCGCGCGCAGACGCCTGACTTCCTCGGTGTGTGCGTCAGAACCCATGCCGGCGTGTTGATCGATGCAAGTACGTCTCCCGGTCCCGCTCCCGCAGACCTGTCACGCGCATGGTAAACGAGACTGCCGCAATCAGCCTACCGTTTCGGCCAGTTCCGTCGGCACCAGCGTCAGCTGCTCCACCGGCACCGGGCGCCCGAACAGGTAGCCCTGGAAAGCCCAGCAGCCGTTGTCGAGCAGGAACTGGCGCTGCCCTTCGTTCTCCACGCCCTCGGCCACGGCCATCATGTCCATGCTGCGCGCCAGCGCCAGGATGGTGCGCACGATGGCGGCATCGTTGGGGTCGGTGAGCACGTCGCGCACGAAACTCTGGTCGATCTTCAGCTGGTCCAGCGGCAGTCGCTTGAGGTAACTCAGCGAGGAGTAGCCGGTGCCGAAGTCGTCCAGCGAGAAACCGACGCCGATGGAGCGCAGCTCGCGCATCTTGCGGATGGCGTCCTCCACATCGCTCAGCAGCAGGCTTTCGGTGAGTTCGAGCTTGAGCCGGTAGGGGTTGGCGCCGCTGCTGCGCAGCAGGTCGAGCACCTGGTCGGCGAAGTCGCTCTGCCGGAACTGGCGCGCGCTCACGTTGACTGCCACGGTCAGGTCGCGCGTGGCGGCATCGGCCTGCCAGACCACCAGCTGCTGGCAGGCCGCCTGCAGCACCCACTGGCCGAGCGGAATGATCAGGCCGGTCTTCTCGGCCAGGTCGATGAATTCGCCGGGCAGGATCAGGCCGCGCTGCGGGTGTTGCCAGCGCACCAGCGCCTCCACGCCGATGGTGGCGCCGCTCTCGTCCACCACCGGTTGGTAGTGCAGCCGCAGCTCGTGGCGCTTGACGGCCTGGCGCAGGTCAGCCTCCAGCGCCGCGCGCTCGGTGGCTGCGGCCTGCATGGCCGGGTCAAAGAAGCGCAGCGCATTGCGGCCGGCCGCCTTCGCCTGGTACATGGCCAGGTCGGCGCGGCGCAGCAGCTCCTCCACGCTCTGCAGCTGGTCGTGGAACAGGGCGATGCCGATGCTGGGCGTGCTGTGGTGAAACTGGCC
The DNA here is from genome assembly GCA_943369035.1 of Curvibacter sp. AEP1-3. Classification (GTDB taxonomy): domain Bacteria; phylum Pseudomonadota; class Gammaproteobacteria; order Burkholderiales; family Burkholderiaceae_C; genus Hylemonella. The sequence goes on along the minus strand of CALRMF020000178.1, from coordinate 1,549 downwards.
CAGCAGGTCAAAGGGCTGGTTGATGGCCGCCAGGATCTTCTTGGCCGAGGCCTCGGCCTGGAAGGCGGCCTCGCCGGCGTAGGGACTGAGCTCCTCGAGCATGATCACGAACTCGTCGCCGCCCAGCCGCGCCACCGTGTCGATCTCGCGCACGCACTCGCGCAGGCGGGCTGCCACCTGGCGCAGCAGCAGGTCGCCGATGTCGTGGCCCTTGGTGTCGTTGAGGTCCTTGAAATTGTCGAGGTCGATGAAAATCAGTGCCCCGTGGCGACTGCTGCGCGCCACCGTGGCCAGCGCCTTGGTCAGCCGGTCGGTCAGCATGCGGCGGTTGGGCAGGCCGGTGAGTTCATCGTAGAACGCCAGCTGCTCGATCTTGTGCTCCACCAGCTTGCGTTGCGTGATGTTGCGCCCCACGCCGCGGTAGCCGAGGAAGCGGCCCTTGTCGTCGAAGAACGGCATGCCGCTGATCGACACCCAGACGCTGCTGCCATCCGGCCCGATGCGCTGCAGCTCCAGGTCCCGGAACACCTCGCGCGCATCGAGCACCGCACGGTGTGCAACCCAGTCGGCCTCGCTCATGTTGAGTGCCGGTATGTCCCAGCGCGCCAGCCCAATGTCCTGCAGCCGCTTCATGCCGGTGGTCTGCTCCAGGTTGCCGTCGATGCGCGTGAAGCGGTAGTCCGGGCCGATCTCCCAGTACCAGTCGGACGACAGTTCGGTCAGGCTGCGAAAGCGCATCTCGCTCTCACGCAGCCCCTCCTCCACCCGCTTGCGCTCGGTGATGTCCATGTGCGTGCCGACCATGCGCACCGGCATGCCGGTCTCGTCGCGCTCGACCACCCGGCCGCGGGCCAGGATCCAGACCCAGTGCCCATGCTTGTGGCGCAGGCGGTGCTCGGACTCGAAGAACGGCGTGTCACCGCGGACGTGGGCGCCCAGCGCCTCGGTGGCGGCCGCCAGGTCGTCCGGGTGCAGCATCTCCTGCCACATGGTGCCGGAGGGGTCGATCTCGCCCGGCGCGTAGCCCAGCATCTGGCTCCAGCGCGCGTTGTAGGTGCGCACATTGGTCACGAAATGACGGTCCCACAGACCGAGTTCGGCCCCACCCAGGGCCAGCTCCAGCCGCTCGGCATTGGCGCGGCGCTCCTTGTCCTGCTCCACCGCCTCGCGTTCGCGCCGGCTGCGCTGGCGCTGGAACACGTACAGGCCGACCAGCGCGCTGGTGCTCAGCAGGGCATAAAGGACCAGCGCGAGGAGCATGCGCTGGTACCAGGGCTGGAAAGCCGCGTCGACCGTGCGGCTGACCTCGATCACCAGCGGCCGGTCCACCTTCAGGCGCGCCGGCTGGATGGTGCGCAAGGCCATCAGGCTGTCTGCCTCCGAGGTGGCGGCCTTGCCGCGGTAGAAATTGCTGGTGCTGCCGCTGCGCAGGTGCTGCTCGAACTCGGAGCCGGGCCGGTTCAGGTCCAGGTTGAGCGCATGGGCTTCCTCGCCCACGTACAGAAACAGATGCCCGCTCTGGCTCACCAGGGCCGAGCGCATGTCGTCG
>CALRMF020000177.1:0-6494 GCA_943369035.1 Curvibacter sp. AEP1-3 | reverse complement strand
GATTGCGTGGGCACCAGCAACCGCCACGGCGCTGCCAGCGTGACCCAGTTCGAGGTCATGCCCATGCCGCCCGAGCAAGAGAACAAGCCGCTGGTCTGGCCCTACTGGCCGCTCAAGCTGCGCACCAGCTCCAGCCACGAAGAGGGCTGCCAGCGCGAGTTCGCCATCTCCACCAAGGAATTCATCGGCAAGAACGGCAAGGTCACGGGCCTGAAGACGGTGCACGTCGAGTTCAAGGACGGCAAGTTCGTCGAGATCCCGGGGACCGAAAAGGAGTACCAGGCCGACCTGGTGCTGCTGGCCATGGGCTTTGTCAGTCCGGTGACGACGATTCTGGACGCCTTCGGCATCGAGAAGGATGGTCGTGGCAATGCCAAAGCGAGCACTGACTTTACTGGGGGCTATGCCACCAGCGTGCCCAAGGTGTTTGCAGCTGGCGATATTCGGCGGGGCCAGAGCCTGGTGGTCTGGGCCATCCGCGAAGGCCGTCAGGCGGCGCGGGCGGTGGACGAGTTCCTCATGGGCTGCAGCGATCTGCCGCGCTGATCGGTGTAATCCCTTATCATTCAAAAGCCGGATCACCCCGGCTTTTGTTTTTTATGCCCGCCGCACAAGAAGCCCCTCTCGTCGAACTGCGTCACCTGACCTTCGGGTACGGGGAGCGCGTCATCCTGGACGACGTGAGCCTGCAGGTGCCGCGTGGCAAGGTCACCGCCTTGATGGGGGCTTCCGGCGGCGGCAAGACCACCGTCCTGCGGCTGATTGGCGGTCAGTACCGGGCGCAGCAGGGCGCACTGCTGTTCGACGGCCAGGATGTCACCACCATGAGCCAGGAGCAGCTCTACGCGGCGCGTCGGCGCATGGGCATGCTGTTCCAGTTCGGCGCCCTGTTTGCCGACCTCGACGTCTTTGAGAACGTGGCGTTTCCCCTGCGCGAACATACCGATCTGTCGGAAGCGCTGATTCGCGATGTGGTGCTGATGAAGCTCAATGCTGTGGGTCTGCGCGGCGCCCGCGATCTGATGCCCAGCGAGGTGTCGGGTGGCATGGCGCGCCGGGTTGCGCTGGCGCGGGCCATTGTGCTCGACCCGGAGCTGGTCATGTACGACGAGCCCTTTGCCGGCCTGGATCCGATCTCGCTCGGTACCGCCGCCCAGCTGATCCGCCGCCTCAACGATGCCATGGGCCTGACCAGCATCGTGGTGTCGCACGACTTGGAGGAAACCTTCGGTATTGCCGATCAGGTTGTGATCCTGGCCAATGGACGCATTGCGGCCCAGGGCACGCCGGAGGAGGTCCGGCGCTCCACGGATCCGCTGGTGCAGCAGTTTGTCCAGGCCCAGGCCGAGGGGCCGGTGCATTTTCATTACCCTGGTCCTGATGTGGAACAGGATTTCGGCATGGAGCAGGTATGAGCTGGTGGCGCCCCTCGGACGTGGGTCATGCCGTACGCTGCAAGCTGGGCGACATGGGCTATGGCGCACGTCTGTTCCTGCGTCTGGTCGAGCTGGCCGGCCCGAGTTTCAAGCGCTTCGGGCTGATCCGCGACCAGATTCATCTGCTCGGCAACCATTCGCTGGCCATCATCGTGGTGTCCGGTCTGTTTGTCGGTTTTGTGCTCGGACTGCAGGGTTACTACATTCTGGTGGACTACGGCTCGACCGAAGCCCTGGGGCAGATGGTGACCCTCAGCCTGGTACGCGAGCTTGGACCGGTGGTGGCGGCGTTGCTGTTTGCCGGACGGGCCGGCACCTCGCTCACGGCCGAAATCGGCCTGATGAAGGCCGGTGAGCAACTCAGCGCCATGGAGATGATGGCGGTGGACCCGGTGCGCCGCATCCTGGCCCCGCGTTTCTGGGGCGGCGTGATCACGATGCCGCTGCTGGCTGCCGTGTTCAGTGCGGTCGGCGTCATGGGCGGCTGGCTGGTGGGCGTGCTCATGATCGGCGTTGACCCGGGCGCCTTCTGGAGCCGCATGCAAGGCGGCGTCGATGTCTGGCAGGACGTGGGTAACGGCGTGGTCAAGAGCATCGTGTTTGGTTTCACGGTCAGCTTCGTGGCGCTGCTGCAGGGCTACGAGGCGCAGGCAACGCCGGAGGGTGTTTCGCGCGCGACCACCCGCACGGTGGTGATGGCCTCGTTGGCAGTGCTGGGTCTGGACTTCATCCTGACCGCGATGATGTTTACGATTTGAATTTGACAGGAGCTTTGTGGGTCAGGCCGCAGGTTGCGATGCGCCGCAGACCCCGATGAATCAAGATGCAACGCTCAAAAAATGATGTCTGGGTAGGCCTGTTCGTCCTGATCGGGGGCGCGGCCATTCTGTTTCTGGCGCTGCAATCGGCTAACCTGCTGAACCTGAGCTTCCAGTCGACCTACCGGGTGGAAGCGCGCTTTGACAACATCGGCGGCCTGAAGCCGAAATCACCAGTCAAGAGCGGCGGCGTGGTGGTGGGGCGCGTCGAGTCGATCAGCTTTGACGACAAGACCTTTCAGGCCAAGGTGCAGCTGGCGCTGGAGAGCCGCTATCAGTTTCCGAAGGACAGTTCCCTCAAGATCCTGACCAGCGGTCTGCTGGGGGATCAGTACGTCGGCATCGAGGCTGGCGCAGAAGAGAAACCGTTGGCCGGCGGGGACGTGATCAGCAGCACGCAGTCGGCGGTGGTGCTGGAGAATCTCATTGGCCAGTTTCTCTACAGCAAGTCGGCCGAAGGCAAGACGGACAGCGCGGGCAAGAAATGAGTGATGTCGGCAAGACAGACCGGCCGGCGGCCGGTGGTTTCAGGCGTGTGATCAGCGCCAGTGTGCTGCTGTGCGGCGCCCTTCTGGCAGGTTGTGCCACCGGCCCGAATGCCAACCCGAAGGATCCGCTGGAGCCCTTTAACCGCAGCATGTTCGAGTTCAACGAGGCGCTGGACGAGGCGGTGCTCAAGCCGGTCGCGACGGGCTACCAGACCGTGACGCCCGAACTGGTACGCCGTGGCGTGGGCAATTTCTTCCGCAACATCGAGGATCTCTGGTCCTTCGTCAACAGCGTGTTGCAGCTCAAGGGGGAGGCGGCGGCCAGCAACCTGATGCGTTTCACCTTCAACAGCACGTTTGGCCTGGCGGGCATTCTGGACGTCGCTACCGAGATGCGAATCGACCGCCAGCCGGAAGACTTCGGCCAGACGTTGGGGCGCTGGGGTGTGGGCGCCGGGCCCTATGTGGTGCTGCCTTTCTTCGGCCCTTCGACCTTGCGCGACACCGTGGCGCTGCCGGTGGACAAGACGGTAGGCGATCCGGTGACCAAGGTCGAAGATATTCCAGTGCGCAACACACTGTGGACGGTGCGCCTCATCGACAACCGCGCCCAATTGCTCAAGGCTGGCGAGGTGCTGGAGGAGGTGGCGCTTGACAAGTACACTTTCCTGCGGGATGCGCATCTGGCGCGGCGCCGCAATGCGGTGTATGACGGCAATCCTCCCGAGGAAGCGCCAGAGCCAGAGCCACCGGCCGACTAGTTACTCGCCGGTGTGGTGCCCGTGCCGGCCGGTCAGTGCCTGCCGGTGCCGGGGCCCACAATGATGAATGGAAGAACCAACATGCAACGTCGTTTTCTGAACCGTCTCCTGGCTGCCTGGGTGTGCAGTGCCGCGGCCTTGGCCGTCTGGCCGGCACTGGCTGCCGCCGACGAGGCGCCCGATGCCATGGTCAAGCGCCTGTCCACCGAAGTGCTGGACACTATCCGCGCCGACAAGGCCATCCAGGCGGGCGACATGAACCGCATCATGACGCTGGTCGATGCCAAGATCATGCCGAACGTCAACTTCCAACGCATGACGGCCTCGGCCGTCGGCCCTGGCTGGCGGCAAGCCACGCCGGAGCAGAAGAAGCGCCTGCAGGAAGAATTCAAGACCCTGCTGGTTCGCACCTATGCCGGCGCCTTGCAGCAGGTGACCGACCAGACCATCGTGCTCAAGCCGATGCGCGCCGCACCGGAGGACAAGGAGGTTGTGGTGCGTACCGAGGTGCGCGGCCGCGGCGACCCGATCCAGCTCGACTACCGGCTGGAGAAGACACCGGGCGAGGGCCTGGGCTGGAAGATCTACAACCTCAACGTACTGGGTGTGTGGCTGGTGGAGACCTACCGCAGCCAGTTTGCGCAGGAGATCAATACCAAGGGCATCGACGGCCTGATCGTCACCCTGAGCGAGCGCAACAAGGCCAACGCGAAGAAGGGCTGAACACCGTGTTGCTGCTGCCGTCCGAGTTGACCCACGTCCAGGCCCGCGCCTGTCTGCAGATGCTGCTGCAGGGCCTGCGCAGCCATGGCGATGCGTCGGTCACGGTGGATGCCAGTGCCTTGCAGCGTTTTGACTCGGCCGCGCTGGCTGTGCTGCTGGAATTCCGGCGCGAATGCCTGGCGGCCGGCAAGCAGTTCGTGGTGCGCGGCCTGACGCCGCGTCTGGCCGACCTGGCCGCGTTGTACGGCATTGCCGGCCTGCTGCCGGCCGCCTGACCCCACGGGTGCGGGCTGGCGGGCCGTCCGCTTAAAATAGCGGACTTCCATGCCAGCCATCTCCTTTCAGTCTGTCTCCAAGGCCTATGCGGCCTCGCGGGGACCCAAGGGCGCCACCTTCCTCGCCTTGGACGACGTCAGCCTCACCATCGAAGAAGGCGAATTCTTCGGTCTGCTCGGCCCCAACGGGGCCGGCAAGACAACCCTGATCAGCATCCTCGCCGGCCTGACGCGCGCCAGTGGAGGACGGGTGCAGGTATTGGGGCATGATGTCCAGACGGACTACGCCCAGGCGCGGCGCCTGCTGGGCGTAGTGCCGCAGGAGCTGGTGTTTGATCCCTTCTTCAATGTGCGCGAGACCTTGCGCATCCAGTCCGGCTATTTCGGCGTCAAGAACAACGAAGCCTGGATTGACGAACTGCTCGAAAGCCTGGGTCTGGCCGACAAGGCCCACGCCAACATGCGCCAGCTCTCCGGCGGCATGAAGCGGCGTGTGCTGGTGGCGCAGGCGCTGGTGCACAAGCCGCCGGTGATCGTGCTTGACGAGCCCACAGCCGGCGTGGACGTCGAGCTGCGCCAGACCCTGTGGCAGTTCATCTCGCGCCTGAACAAGCAGGGCCACACGGTGCTGCTGACCACCCACTACCTGGAAGAGGCCGAAGCCCTGTGCGGCCGCATTGCCATGCTCAAGAGCGGCAAGATCGTGGCGCTGGAACGCACCAGCGAACTGCTGAAGGCGGCGTCCAGCCACGTGTTGCGGCTGAAGATCGACGGTGAGCTGCCGGCCGACCTGGCGGCGCAGGCCCGCGTGACGGGCCGCATCGTGCAGTTCCCGGCGCACGATGCGCGAGAGATCGAAGGCTACCTGGGTGCGGTGCGTGAGGCCGGCGTTCAGGTGGAGGACGTCGAGATCAGCAAGGCGGACCTGGAGGACGTTTTCCTGGCCGTTATGGGGGCGAAGAAATGAACGGCGCGCAAACCCTGCTCTACAAGGAAGTGCTGCGCTTCTGGAAGGTCAGCTTCCAGACCATTGCCGCGCCCGTGTTGACGGCCGTGCTCTACCTGCTGATCTTCGGCCATGTGTTGGAAGACCACGTCAAGGTCTACGACCGCATCAGCTACACCGCCTTTCTGATTCCGGGGCTGGTGATGATGAGCGTGCTGCAGAACGCCTTTGCCAACAGCTCATCCTCGCTGATCCAGAGCAAGATCATGGGCAACCTGGTTTTTTTGCTGCTCACGCCGCTGTCGCACTGGGCCTGGTACCTGGCCTATGTCGGCTCCTCGGTGCTGCGCGGGCTGGTGGTGGGTTCCGGCGTGCTGCTGGTCACCGTGTGGTTTACCGACCTGAGCTTGGTGGCGCCGCTGTGGATCGTGGTGTTCGCTGTGGCCGGGGCGGCGCTGCTGGGCTCGCTCGGCCTGATCGCCGGCCTGTGGGCGGAGAAATTCGACCAGCTCGCCGCCTTCCAGAACTTCATCATCATGCCCATGACCTTCCTGAGCGGCGTGTTCTATTCCATCCATTCGCTGCCGGCGTTCTGGCAGGGCGTGAGCCACCTCAACCCCTTCTTCTACATGATTGACGGCTTCCGCTACGGCTTCTTCGGTGTCAGCGACGTCTCGCCCTGGCTGAGCCTGGGCATCGTCGGCGCGGCGCTGCTGGCCGTGGGCGGCCTGGCCGTGCACCTGCTGCGCACTGGCTACAAGATCCGCGGCTGATACGGCCTTTCCTCACCATGACCGCTGACCAACTCCAATCCCTCATCGCGGCCGGCCTGGCCTGCGAGCACATCGAACTCACCGGCGATGGCCGTCACTGGTACGCCACCATCGTTTCCAGCGAGTTCGAGGGTAAGCGCGCGATCCAGCGCCACCAGCGGGTCTACGCCACGCTGGGCGAGAAGATGCATACCGACGAGGTGCATGCCTTGTCGATGAAGACCTACACGCCCGCCGAATGGGCAGCGCAACCGAAGTGAACTCTCATGGATAA
>CALRMF020000176.1:0-6525 GCA_943369035.1 Curvibacter sp. AEP1-3 | reverse complement strand
CCGCAGCCGAACACGCTGGGGTCGAAGCTGCCGCCCAGGCTGAGGTTCACGCCGTGGATCACCAGCTTGCCGGCGCGTTCGTTCAGCTCGGCAATGGTGTCCAGCGCCTTGATGATGTAGGCGTCTTCGCCGTTGCCGTTGTCCTTCAGCACCTTGAAGCCATACAGCTTGGCCTCGGGCGCCATGCCCTGCAGGTCGAGCTCGGTGTCGTCGCTCTTGTCACGCCGCAGCTTGAGGGCGCCGGCTATGGTGGCGGCCACGTGGGTGCCGTGGCCGTTGCCGTCCAGCGTGCCAAAGCGCTTGTCACCGGGGCCCAGGCGCTGCGGCGCGCCGCTGCCGGTGCAGTCCCACTGCGCCACCACGTTGTTGTACGCCTTGAAGTGCGGGTGGGCGGCGGCAATGCCCGTGTCGAGCACGGCCCAGGCAATGTCTTGCCCGCGCGCGCCGTAGCCCAGGTTGGCCGGGCGCGCCTGGATGGTGTGGGTGGACTGGTGCAGCAGCGCACGCTTGACGGCATTGCGCCACACGCGGTCGATCTTCAGCGCACCGCAGTGCGAACGCAGGTGTTCGATCTCGCTGCGCGTGAGGTCGGCCGAGATGAAGCGGCGCATCAGCTGCACGCGGCCGTCTTCACTGCTCGCGCCGCTGTAGGCCAGCACTTCGCCGATCAAGCCCTCCAGCCGGCTGCGCACTTCGTCGAGCGAGTCTTCACTGCGCTCGTCCGACACCAGCTGGATCAGCGTCGGGTGGCGCTGTTCGCGCCGGCCGTCTTCCATCTGCTCCACCAGGTCCTTCATCAGGATGCTGCGGCCCACCCGGTTGGCAAAGGCGGGGCCGGCGGTCTGGCGCACAGCCTCGCGCACGGTGTCGATGCTCAGGTAGCCGGTGCCGGAGTGCGGGTTGGAGTCCCACTCGGGGTTGATCTGCAGGCCCACCACGTTGTCCACCGCTACGCCGCGGCTGTTGGGGGCGTAGTCGTTGGAGAGGTCGGCGTCCAGCGCAACCGGGTCCAGCCGCTCGGCCACGTTGAGCCAGCGGTCCACGCACTCGGGCACCGCCAGCGTCTTGCCGGCGCCCAGCTTGCCCAGCGAGTCCTGCACCTCCTGGATGCCCAGCGGCGAGCCGATGGTGACAAACAGCCGCACGTCGCACTGCGCCTTCTGCAACTGGCGCAGCACGTGGTAGGCAATCATCGAGCCCTGGCTGTGGCCGATGACGATGAACGGCCCGCCGCCCACGTCCAGCCGTTCGCGCAGCGACTGCTCCATCACGCGGCGCTGGTTGGCATCAAAGAAGAAGTCGCGCACGTCCTTGAGGAAGAGCTCGCTCACCAGGCGGGTGACCCAGCGGCGCATGCCTTCGGGCAGTGGCAGCACCTTGGCGCCCACGCCGCCGGGCCGCTCCTGCCCCTGGCGCAGGCGCTGCTCCAGCGCGGCCATGAGGCGGCGGCCTTGCGCGTCGAGTTCGGGGCCGGTTTCTGTTTCCGCTTCGGCCAAGGCGCGCACGCCCAGGCCACCGGGCCCGCGTGGCGCGCCGGCCGGCGTGTCTTTGTCGGCACAGGTGCCGGCCTCGGGCTCGGGGTAGCGGTTGCGGTTGACCCAGTAGGCCAGCCGGGTGCGGTCGCCCATGGCGGCGCCGAAGAGGGCGCTGTCCCACTGGCACTTGAGGATGGACGCCACCGGCTTGTTGCCAATGCCGTGCACATAGACCACGGTGCCCACCTCCGGCGCATTGCCTTCCTTGGTCAGCAGGGTGGTGAAGCTGCTCACCTGCTGGGGTGCCAGGCGGGTGAGCATGGCAAAGGGGTTGCGGCGTGGGGGGCTGGCAGAGCTGCCAGCCTTGACGCTGCTGGCGGTCTTCGTGGTTTTGGCGGCTTGCGCAGTCTTCGCGGCTTGGGCTGTGCTTGCCGCGTTGCGCTTCTGGCTGCCCGTGGGGGCGGCCTTCTTTTTCGTGGCCATGGCATTCTCCTCCTGGCGGTCGATAGACCGGAATGCGTTGTTGCAGATGTCTGCTTATGCCCGCCATTCAACGCCCGTTTTGCATCGAACGCAAGAGGAACTGCAATAGGGCCACGGTACAGTCGCAGCCATGACAAGTGCGAACTCCCCCGCGCCGGCGCACAGCGCCTGGGCGGTTTTCCTCATCTTTCTGCGGCTGGGCCTGACCTCGTTTGGCGGGCCGGTGGCGCACCTGGGTTATTTCCGTGACGAGTTCGTGGCGCGGCGGCGCTGGCTGAGCGAGCAGAGTTATGCCGACCTGGTGGCGCTGTGCCAGTTCCTGCCCGGCCCGGCCAGCAGCCAGGTGGGCATGGCGCTGGGGCTGGGGCGCGCCGGTTACCGCGGCGCGCTGGCGGCCTGGGCCGGCTTCACGCTGCCGTCGGCGCTGGCGCTCATCCTGTTTGCGCTGGGCTTGTCAGCCTGGGGCGACGCGCTGCCGGTGGGTGTGCTGCATGGCCTCAAGGTGGTGGCGGTGGCCGTGGTGGCGCAGGCGGTGTGGGGCATGGCGCGCACGCTGTGCGTGGGGGTGCCGCGCCTCATGCTCATGGCCGCGGCGGCCGGCGGGGCGCTGCTGTGGCCGGGCGTCTGGGTGCAAGTGGGCCTGATCGTTGTGGCCGGGCTGCTGGGGCTGATGCTGTTTCCGGCCGTGCCGCAAGGGCCGCACGAAGCGCTGCCGATACAACTGAGCCGCCGCACCGGCGCGGCGTTGCTGGTGATCTTCGGCCTGTTGCTGGTGAGCCTGCCGCTGCTGGCCGCGGCGTGGCCGAGCCAGGCGCGGGCCATGGTGGACGCCTTCTACCGCGCCGGCTCGCTGGTGTTTGGCGGCGGCCACGTGGTGCTGCCGCTGCTGCAGTCCGAGGTGGTGCCGCGTGGCTGGGTGAGCAACGACACCTTCCTGGCCGGCTACGGCGCCGCGCAGGCGGTGCCAGGGCCGCTGTTCACCTTTGCCGCCTTTCTGGGTGCGGCCGCGCAGGGCACGCCCAGCGGTTGGGCCGGCGGCCTGCTGTGCCTGCTGGCGATCTTCGTGCCGTCCTTCCGGCTGGTGGCCGGGGCCTTGCCCTTCTGGGAGCCATTGCGCCGCCACGCCCGCACGCGCTCGGCGCTCGGCGGCATCAATGCGGCAGTGGTGGGCCTGTTGCTGGCGGCGCTGTACCACCCGGTGTGGACCAGCGCCATCTTCACGCTGGCCGACTTCGGCCTGGCCCTGCTGGCGCTGGTGGCGCTGATGCATTGGAAGCTGCCGCCTTGGCTGGTGGTGCTGGCCAGCGGCGTGGGCGGCGGCCTGCTGGCTTGGCTGGGCTGAACCATGCGGCTGGCCGTGCTTGATGCCAGGCCCTGTGCACAATGCCGCCCATGAACCGCAGCATCTTCCACGCCCTGGCGGCCGCAGCGCTGTTTGGCGCCAGCACGCCGGTGGCCAAGCTGCTGGGCGGCGCAGTGTCGCCCGCGCTGCTGGCCGGCTTGCTCTATCTCGGCAGCGGCCTGGGGTTGACGCTGGCGCGCCTGCTGCGCGACCGCGGCTGGCAGCGCCCGGAGCTGGCGCGCAGTGAATGGCCCTGGCTGTTGGGCGCCATCCTGTTCGGTGGCGTGTTGGGGCCGCTGGCGCTGATGATGGGGCTTGCGCGCACCAGCGGCGCCAGTGCCTCGCTGCTGCTCAACTTCGAAGCCGTGCTGACGGCGCTGCTGGCCTGGTGGGTGTTCCGCGAAAGTGCCGACCGGCGCCTGGCGGCGGGCATGCTGGCCATCGTGGCCGGTGGCGTGGTGCTGGCCTGGCCCAGCGGCGCGGCCGCTGGCACTGATGAAGCCTGGGGCGTGGCGGCCATTCTGGTGGCCTGCCTGTGCTGGGCCATCGACAACAACCTGACGCGCAGGGTGTCGTCGTCCGATGCACTCTTCGTGGCCGGCAGCAAGGGGCTGGTGGCCGGCGTGGTGAACACCGGGTTGGCACTGGCCTTGGGCGCCACGCTGCCGCCGGCCGGTGTGGTGGGCGTGGCCATGGCGGTGGGTCTGCTGGGCTACGGCGTGAGTCTGGTGCTGTTCGTGCTGGCGCTGCGCGGCCTGGGGGCAGCGCGCACCGGGGCGTACTTTTCCACCGCGCCGTTTCTGGGGGCGCTGGTGGCCATCGTGCTGCTGGGCGAGCCGCTGTCGGGCACGTTGACGCTGGCCGGCGCGCTGATGGCGCTGGGCGTGTGGCTGCACCTGAGCGAACGCCATGAGCATGTGCACACGCACGAACCGCTGGAGCACACGCACGCACACCGGCACGACGCACACCACCAGCACCCGCACGACTTTGCCTGGGATGGCCGCGAGCCGCACGCGCACCGCCACGTGCACACGGCGCTGACGCACAAGCACCCGCATTACCCGGACATCCACCACCGGCACGGGCACTGAGTCGGTGCATCCGCTCGGATGACCCCAAGCCGGCACGATGCCGCGCGTAGGCGGACAATGGCGGCATGAAATCACTGAACCAGATTGCCCTGTCCATGCTGGACCTGGTGGCCGTGCGCGAAGGCGGCACGGTGGCCGACGCGCTGGGCATTGCGCTGCGCACGGCGCAGCATGCAGAGTCGCTTGGCTTCACGCGCTACTGGCTGGCCGAGCACCACAACATGCCGGGCATCGCCAGCTCGGCCACGGCGGTGCTGGTGGGCCACATTGCCGGCGGTACCCACACCATTCGCGTCGGCTCCGGCGGCGTGATGCTGCCCAACCATGCACCGCTGGTGGTGGCCGAGGCCTTTGGCACGCTGGCCGAGCTGTACCCGGGCCGCATTGACCTGGGCCTGGGCCGCGCGCCCGGCACCGACCCATTGACCATGCGCGCGCTGCGGCGCGACCGCGTGGAGACGGAAGAAGACTTCCCGCGTGACGTGGCCGAGCTGCAGCGCCTGCTGGGCCCGGCGCAGCCGGGCCAGCGCCTGATTGCCATGCCGGGGGCGGGCACCAACGTGCCGATCTGGCTGTTGGGCTCCAGCCTGTTCTCGGCCCAGCTGGCGGGCGAGATGGGGCTGCCCTATGCCTTTGCCTCGCACTTTGCGCCGCGCTACCTGCTGCAGGCCATCGAGCTGTACCGCAAGCGCTTCAAGCCCTCGGCCACGCTGGAGAAACCGTATGTGGCCATTGGCGTGCCGGTGATTGCCGCGCCCAGCGACGAAGAAGCCGAGGTCCTGGCCAGCAGCACTTACCAGCGCGTGCTGGGCATCGTGACCGGCAAGCGCGGCCGGCTGGCGCCGCCGGTGGAGAACTACATGGCGCAACTGCAGCCGCAGGAGCGCGGTGCGATTGCCGATTTCCTGGCCGCGGCCGTGATCGGCGGGCCGCAGACGGTGCGCGCCGGCTTCGAACAGCTGTTGCAGGCCACGCAGGCGGACGAGTTCATCCTGGTGTCCGACGTGTACGACCCGGCGTTGCGCCTGCGCTCGCTGGACATTGCGGCGGCCGTGCGCGCCGCCTGACGGACACGCTGCGCCTGCGTTGGCGTTGCCCGTGGCACCGGCCCGGGCGCTTGTGAGAACGACATGACTAACCGCTACCTGACGCTCCTGCTGGCTGGCCTGGCCATGGTGGGGCCTTTCGCCATCGACACCTACCTGCCGTCCTTCCACAGCATTGCGCAGGAGTTCGCCATCAGCGACCTGCTGGTGCAGCAGACCTTGAGCGCCTTCCTGCTGGCACAGGCGGTGATGTCGCTGTTCTACGGCACGCTGTCGGACAGCGTGGGGCGCCGGCCGGTGGTGCTGGGCACGCTGGTGCTGTTCGTGCTGGCCTCCATCGGGGCCACGCTGGCGACCAGCTTCGGTGCGCTGCTGGTCTGCCGTGTGCTGCAGGGCATGTCGGCGGGCGCCGGCATGGTGGTGGGGCAGGCCATCGTGCGTGACCAGTTCCACGGCGCCGAGGCGCAGCGCATGATCGCCGGCATCATGATGGTGTTTGGCATTGCGCCGGCGGTGGCGCCGGTGCTGGGCGGCTACCTCAATGCGCACCTGGGCTGGCGTGCCAACTTTGCCTTCCTCACGCTGTTCGGTGGCGTGCTGGCCGTGCTGTGCTGGCGTGTGCTGCCCGAGAGCCTGGCGGTGCAGCAGCGCCAGCCGCTGCACCTGGGCACCATCGTGCGCAACTACCTCACCGCCATCCGGCACCCGAAATTCCTGCTGGGTACCTTGGCCACCGGTTCGGCCTTCGTGGGCTTTGCGCTGTACATCGCCGGTGCAGCCAACTTCGTGGTGGAGGTGCTGCACCTGCCGGAGACCGCCTTTGCCTGGCTGTTCGTGCCCATGATCGGCGGCATGGTGCTGGGCTCGGCGCTGAGTGGCCGGTTGGCGCACCGCTTCAGCAGCGCCACCACCATCCGCCTGGGCCAGGCCATGATGGTGCTGGCGGCGCTGGCCAACCTGGCCTACACCAGCAGCTTCCCGGCGGCGGTGCCGTGGGCGGTGCTGCCGGCCATGCTCTACACCTTTGGCGTGGCGCTGGCGGTGCCGGCAATGTCGGTCATCGTGCAAGGCCTGTTCCCGAGCAT
>CALRMF020000175.1:0-6533 GCA_943369035.1 Curvibacter sp. AEP1-3 | reverse complement strand
TCACGCGGTGAGCGCATTTTCAGGCCCGAATGGGGATGCACCTCATTGAAGTGCTCGAACGCCGCTGGCAACTGGGCCAGAACCCGTGTGGCATCGCTAAGGTCCATTCTGCTCACGTAATCGCGCCGGAAGGTCTTCACGAAACTCTCTGCCATGCCGTTGCTTTGTGGGCTGCATACCGGCGTGTTGACGGGCTTCAAACCCAGTGAACGAGCAATTCGACGCGTGTCTTGGGAGATGTAGGCACCACCGTTGTCCGTTAAAAACTCCAACTGATGATCCTCGGGAATGGCCTCCACTGCGCCAAAGCGCTTTTCCACAGCTTCGATAAGCATCTCTTGAACTGGCACCCCCAGCAGCCCCCTGCCTGACCAGGCGCGCCAGGCCATGATCTCTCGATCACAGCAATCCTTGGCAAAGGTCGCTGTCACGATCTCGCCGGAGTCACACTTGATCTCAAAGCCATCAGAGCACCAACGCTGATCGCTTTTCGGGACCGTCACCTTGCCCTTGTGCGGCCGATTCGACTGCTTCAGGCGGGGTGCTTTGGGCAGCAGCAAGTGAGCCTGCGCCATGACGCGGTACGCGCGCTTGGCGTTGACCACTGGGCGCCCTTGAGCACGGCGATCCCTGTTGACGAGGGCACAAGCCCGGCGGTAGCCGTAGCTGCTCAGCTCGGCAATGTGCTGGCGAATCTCTCGGATCAAATCCTCGTCAGCGGCGCACTTTCTCTGCGTGCGTCCATCAACCCAATGCTCAGGCCTATGCAGGCGTTGGTTCACATGCGAGCGCGCCACCCGCAAGCTGTCACAGACCACCTTCACAGGTCGTCCTTGGGCAACAAGGGTGAGCGCGCAATCCACTTTTTTGCGACCGAATACTCCACGGCTTCCTTGAGGATTTCATTCTCCAAGGTCTTCTTGCCCAGGATGCGTTGGAGCTTGGCGATCTCGGCGCGGGCCGCAGCCAGTTCAGATGCTGGAACCACTGACTCACCGGCAGACACAGCAACCAGAGCGCCTTCACGCTCGAGCTTGCGCCATTGAAACAACAAACTGGCGGCAACACCTTCTTGTCGGGCTACAAGCGACACCGACATCCCTGGTTCATAGGTGCGCTTGACCAGGGCGGCTTTCTCCGCAGGGGACCAGCGCCTGCGGCGCTGGTCTTTGAGGATGACCTCTACTGACTCCGTATGCCTATTCGTATTCACAGTCCTACTCCTATCTTCAAAGATAAGCGATGGACCGTGTCCTGTCATTCAAGGGGCCGTTTCATGACAACGATACACATCCGAACTCAATAAAGAACATGAGGCCCGACAGCAGCCGTTCGTAAATGACCGCTTGCGATGGCCCATAGCTAGCAGATAGGTAAGTTCCGACGGACCGCAACCACTGCAAAGCTGAAAGATCGCCCAAACGAGAGTAAGTACCAACTTAATATATTAACCACCTGTCGTACATACACAACAACGACCCCACATACGCCACACCTAAACACTGTGGTGACTCCATTGGTTCGGACGCCAACCGCCTGAAGTCATAGGGAGAGGCAGCACTGCGGGTCAGTTGATGAATTCAGAACTGAATGAGAAAAGTTCAGAGTTAGCTGAATCTCGACACCCACCTGCAGCGCATCAGCATTCGACAAGCCACAAGACCTCTCCGTGCCTCCCCCTCTTGAAAGCCATCCAAAAGCCCTTATGATTAGCACTCGAAGCGGTTGAGTGCTAACAGCTGAGTGTTGACAGCACCGGCCGCTCGCTAAGTTGATGGTGCCCGTCGTGGGCGGTGCACCGGTCGATTGTGAAACCCCTTTTTGCTCTCAGGAGATGCAATGAACCTTCGTCCTCTGCACGATCGCGTGATCGTCAAGCGCCTGGAAAACGAAACCAAGACTGCCTCCGGCATCGTGATCCCCGACAACGCCGCTGAAAAGCCTGATCAAGGCGAAGTGCTGGCCGTCGGCCCCGGCAAGAAGAACGACAAGGGTGAACTGGGCGCCATGGCCGTCAAGGTTGGCGACCGCGTCTTGTTCGGCAAGTACAGCGGCCAGACCGTCAAGGTCGGCGGCGATGAGCTGCTGGTCATGAAGGAAGAAGACCTTTTCGCCGTCGTCGAAAAGTAATTCGCCTCACCCCCGCTCAATTTATTTACTGAATTCGGAGAAATCAACATGGCAGCAAAAGACGTCGTCTTCGGCGGTGAAGCCCGCGCTCGCATGGTCGAGGGTGTGAACATCCTGGCCAACGCAGTCAAAGTGACCCTGGGCCCCAAGGGCCGCAACGTGGTGCTGGAACGCTCGTTCGGCGCCCCGACCGTGACCAAGGACGGTGTGTCCGTGGCCAAGGAAATCGAACTCAAGGACAAGCTGCAGAACATGGGCGCCCAGCTCGTGAAGGAAGTGGCCTCCAAGACCAGCGACAACGCTGGTGACGGCACCACCACCGCCACCGTGCTGGCCCAAGCCATCGTTCGCGAAGGCTCCAAGTACGTGGCCGCCGGCCTGAACCCGATGGACCTGAAGCGCGGTATCGACAAGGCTGTTTCGGCCCTGGTCGAAGAGCTGAAGAAGGCCACCAAGGCCACCACCACCTCCAAGGAAATCGCTCAAGTCGGCTCGATCTCGGCCAACAGCGATGCTTCCATCGGCCAGATCATCGCTGACGCGATGGACAAGGTCGGCAAGGAAGGCGTGATCACCGTGGAAGACGGCAAGTCGCTGAACAACGAACTCGACGTCGTTGAAGGCATGCAGTTCGACCGCGGCTACCTGTCGCCCTACTTCATCAACAACCCGGAAAAGCAAGCCGCTTTGCTGGACAACCCCTTCGTGCTGCTGTTCGACAAGAAGATCAGCAACATCCGCGACCTGCTGCCGACCCTGGAGCAAGTGGCCAAGTCGGGCCGTCCGCTGCTGATCATCGCTGAAGAAGTCGATGGCGAAGCCCTGGCAACCCTGGTGGTGAACACCATCCGTGGCATCCTGAAGGTGGTGGCTGTGAAGGCTCCTGGCTTCGGCGACCGTCGCAAGGCCATGCTGGAAGACATCGCCATCCTGACCGGTGGCAAGGTCATCGCTGAAGAAGTTGGCCTGTCGCTCGAAAAGGTGACCCTGGCTGACCTGGGCCAAGCCAAGCGCATCGAAGTGGGCAAGGAAAACACCACCATCATCGACGGCGCCGGCGCTGCTGCTGACATCGAAGCTCGCGTGAAGCAAATCCGCGTGCAGATCGAAGAAGCCACCAGCGACTACGATCGCGAAAAGCTGCAAGAACGCGTGGCCAAGCTGGCCGGCGGCGTGGCTGTGATCAAGGTGGGTGCTGCCACCGAAGTCGAAATGAAGGAAAAGAAGGCCCGCGTTGAAGACGCCCTGCACGCCACCCGCGCTGCTGTGGAAGAAGGCATCGTGGCCGGTGGTGGCGTGGCTCTGCTGCGTGCCAAGCAAGCTGCTGGCGAGATCAAGGGCGACAACGCCGATCAAGACGCCGGCATCAAGCTGATCCTGAAGGCCATCGAAGCCCCTCTGCGCGAAATCGTGTACAACGCCGGCGGCGAGCCGAGCGTGGTCGTGAACGCCGTGCTGAATGGCAAGGGCAACTACGGCTTCAACGCTGCCAACGACACCTATGGCGACATGATCGAAATGGGTATCCTGGACCCGACCAAGGTGACCCGCACCGCGCTGCAAAACGCCGCATCGGTGGCTTCGCTGCTGTTGACCACCGAGTGCATGGTGGCCGAAGCTCCGAAGGACGAGTCCGCAGCTCCGGCCATGCCGGGCGGCATGGGCGGCATGGGCGACATGGGCATGTAATGCCTGCCTGAGCCTTCCAGCTCAACACAAAAAGGGCCGCAGCGATGCGGCCCTTTTTTTATGCCTGAACGGGTCGGGATTGCGCCAGCGATCAGGCCGACTGCACCAGCTCGATCGGCAGACCGTCGGGGTCGGCGAAAAAGGTGAAGGTGGCGCCGGTCAGCTCATCGGTGCGCAGCGGTTCGACCGCCACGCCCTGCGCCTGCAGATGCGCCACCCAAGCCGCCAGATCGCCCACGCGCAAGGCCAGGTGGCGCAGGCCGCAGGCTTCGGGCCGAGATGGCCGCTCAGGTGGAGACGGGAATGAAAACAACTCCAGCTGGCTGCCATCGGGCAGGGCCAGATCGATCTTGTGCGACTGGCGTTCGGCCCGGTACTGCTCATGCAGCACGGGCAAGCCCAGCACCCGGGTGTAGAAGTCGCGCGAGCGCCCCACGTCGCGGCAGATCAGCGCGACGTGGTGCAGGCCTTGCAGAGGCGGGGTGGTCGGGGCGCTAGGGGCGATCGATGCAGGCGGGATGGTCGGCATGTCAGGCCCGGCGCATCTCGCTGGCACCATCGAACCAGTGGGCATGGCCGGGCGCGACCGAGATGCCGACGCGGTCGCCCGGGCGCACGGGGGTCTGGGCGCCGGTGCGCAGGGTCAGCGTGCCAGAAGAGGTGTCGACCACCACATAGGTGTCGGGCCCGGTGGGTTCGACCACGCTGACCTCGCCGCGCCAAGGAGAGGCGTCGTCCAGCAGCAGGTGCTCTGGTCGCACGCCCAGCAACAGCTCCTGCCCCGGCTGGGGGGCCTCTGCCGGGCCCGCCATGGGCACCGAGAGGCCCAGCATCTCGAAGCTTGCGCCGTGGTGCCGGCCGCGCACCAGGTTCATGGTCGGTGAGCCGATGAAGGTGGCTACATAGGTGTTGGCGGGGTGGTTGTAGATCTCGTCGGGCGTGCCCAGTTGCTGCACCACACCGCCCTTCATCACCGCGATGCGCGAGCCCAGGGTCATGGCCTCAACCTGATCGTGGGTGACATAGACGCTGGTGATGCCGCTGGTCTGGTGCAGGCGCTTGATCTCGGCGCGCATCTCCACGCGCAGCTTGGCGTCGAGGTTGGACAGGGGTTCGTCAAACAGAAACAACTGCGGCTGCCGGGCCAGGGCCCGCCCCATGGCCACGCGTTGGCGCTGCCCGCCCGAGAGCTGGCTGGGCCGGCGGTCCAGCAGGTGCTCGATCTGCAGCATGGATGCCACCTGGGCGATGCGGGCCTGGCGCTCGGCCTTGGGGATCTTGCGCATCTCCAGGGCAAAGCCGATGTTGTCGGCCACGCTGAGCGTGGGGTAGAGCGCGTAGCTCTGGAACACCATGGCGATGTCGCGGTCGCGTGGCGGCATGCCCACCACGTTGCGATCGCCGATGCGGATCTCGCCTTCGCTGGGGTCGTCCAGCCCGGCAATGATGTTGAGCAGGGTGGATTTGCCACAGCCCGAAGGGCCCACCAGGATCAGGAACTCACCGGGCTCGACATGGATGTCGATGCGCTTGAGCACCTCGACACTGTTGTCGCCCCGGCCGTAGCGTTTGTTGATGCCCGAAATTTGCAACGATGAAGCCATTTGCCTTACCTCTCAACCCTTGACCGCGCCGGCCGTGAGCCCGCGCACAAAAAACTTGCCTGCCAACACGTAGATGGCCATGGTCGGCAGGCCCGCGATGATGGCGGCCGCCATGTCCACGTTGTAGGCCTTGACGCTGCTGGACGTGTTGGCCAGGTTGTTCAGGCCCACCGTGATGGGCTTGGAATCGGTGCCCGAGAACGTGACGCCGAACAGAAAATCGTTCCAGATGTTGGTGAACTGCCAGATCAGCGTGACCATCACGATGGGTGTGGACAGTGGCAGCACGATGCGCCAGAAGATCTGCCAGAAGCTGGCCCCGTCGATGCGCGCCGCGTTGACCAGCTCGGCCGGGATGGCGCTGTAGTAATTGCGGAAGAACAGCGTGGTGCCGGCCAGCCCGGCCAGGCAGTGCACCAGGATCAGGCCGCCGATCGAGCTGGAGATGCCCAGCCAGCCCAGCACCTGGCTCATGGGCAGCAGCACCACCTGGAAGGGCATGAACACGCCGAATAGCAAGAGGCCGAACAAGGTGTCGCTGCCGCGGAACTTCCACAGGCTCAGCACATAGCCGTTCAGGGCGCCCCACACGGTGGAGATCATCACGGCCGGCACGGCCATGCTGACCGAGTTCCAGAAAAAGGGCCGCAGGCCATTGCAGTCGACCCCGGTGCAGGCCTGTGACCAGGCCACGGACCAGGCGTCCCAGTTCAGCGCCTGGGGCCAGGCCAGCAGGTCGCCGGCCCGGATCTCGTCGGCGGTTTTGAGCGAGGTCACCAGCATGGCGTACAGCGGCAACAAAAAGAACACGGCGGCGGCCAGCAAGGTCAGGTAGACCAGCAGCCGCGCCAGCAGGGGTTTAGCGCTCATGGGGTTTGCTCCGCAATTCGCTGTAGAGGTAGGGAACCACCAGGGCGGCCACGGTGGCCAGCATCATGGTGGCGCTGGCAGCGCCCAGGCCGATCTGGCCGCGGGAGAAGGACATGGTGTACATGAAGGTAGCCGGCACATCGCTGGCGTAGCCAGGCCCGCCAGCGGTCAGGGCCATCACCAGATCGAAGCTCTTGATCGCCAGATGCGACAGCACCATCAGGGTGCTGAAGAACACCG
>CALRMF020000174.1:0-6559 GCA_943369035.1 Curvibacter sp. AEP1-3 | reverse complement strand
CAGCCGCCGATGGCGCGCAGCACGCCGCCGGGCAGCGAGAAGCAGGCGGCCAGCAGCGCTGCGGCGCGGATGTCCAGACCGTACTCGCCCACGTAGTACTGCACCATCCACAGCGAGAGCGCGACGTAGCCGCCGAACACGATGCTGTAGTACTGGCAGTACTTGAGCACCTTGGGGTCCTTCAACGCCTTGAGCTGGTCGCTGAACTTGGTGTTGCTGGGTACCAGGTGGGCCGGGTCGCTATGGCTGAACAGCCAGAAGACGATGACCGTGCCCAGCATGATGGCGGCATAGACCTGCGGCACCATGGTCCAGCCGAAGGCCACCACCAGGGCCGGCGCCACGAACTTGTTGACCGCCGCGCCCGAGTTGCCGGCGCCGTAGACGCCCATGGCAAATCCCTGGCGGTTCTTCGGGAACCAGCGTGCCACGTAGGGGGTGCCCACGGAGAAGGACCCACCGGCCAGGCCGACGAACAGGCCGATGACCAGGAAGTGCCAGTAGGCGGTGGCATAGGCCATCAGGTAGATGGCCGGCACGGTGCAGGTCATCAGGATGGCCATGACGATGCGGCCACCGAACTTGTCGGTCCAGATGCCCAGCGGCACCCGGATCAGCGAACCGGTGAGCACCGGCATGGCGGTCAGCAGCCCGAACTCGGTGGCATTGAGGTTGAGCGCCTTCTTGATCGGGATGCCGATCACACCGAACATCATCCACACCATGAAGCACACGGTGAAGGCCAGCGTGCTGACGATCAGCACCGAGAGCGCCTGTCTGTTCTTGTCCATTGCATAACTCCTGAGAGGATGCATGGACTGTAGGAAGCGGTGCTGCAACGCACCATCCTTCGGAGGTAGCGGCCGGGTCGGCTGGCATCCTCCGAAAGAACTAGTCGGACGAACTAAACGCCACGAGCTTGAGGTGGATCAAACTTGCGCGGTGATGCTCACCAGGGAATCACGCGACCGGCGTAGTCGACGAAGTGGGCCCGTCCGGTCGCCTCCAGCGCATCCAGTGCGCCAAGCAGGCCTTGCACCGACACCTGCGGTGCGGTGGCGGCATCGCCGACGAAGGGTCTGCTCAACGGCGAGCGCACGGTACCCGGTTGCAGCGCGGCGACCACCATCTGCGGCCGCTGACGCGCCAGCTCGATGGCCGCGGTCTGCAGCAGCTGATTCAGTGCGGCCTTGGCGGCGCGATAGCCATACCAGCCACCCTTGTGGTTGTCCTCGATGCTGCCCACCCGTGCTGACAACTTGGCCCAGACCACGCGCTCGTCACGTGCCAACAGGGGCGACAGATGGCGCAGCAGCAGTGCCGGCCCGACAGCATTGACCTGCAGGCTCGCCAGCAGGTGGGGCGCTTCCAGCTCCTGCAGGCGCTTCTCGGGGCCTCGTCCGTCGAGGGTGAGCGCACCGGTGGCGTCGATCACCAGGTGCAACGGGCCGGACAGTCGCTGCGCCAGGGTCTCGATGCTCTGTGCATCGCGCAGATCCCAGGCCAGTGGTTGCGTCCGCGTGACGGCAAGCACTTCGCCGCAGCGGGCATCAGCCCTCAGTGCCTGTTCGAACGCACTGCCGATCGCGCCCGACGCGCCGATGACGAGGGCGCGGAAGCCATGGCGCAGCCGGGCTGTCATCGCGCGCTTCCCGGGTCGTAGACGCAGCGAAAGCCGATGTACACCGCATAGAAATCACGCGGCTTCCACGCCTCCACCTCGGCCCGCATCTGTTCCGGCGAATACCACCAGGAGCCGCCCAGCGTGCGGCGCTCGTCGCCGCGGGCATCGGCGGCCCATTCCCAGACGTTGGCCCCCATGTCATGCAGGCCGTTGACGCCGGCCCGGGTCTCGGTGACGGGCGCAGCGCGTGGCCAGGGGTCCGGCGCGCTGGTGTTGGCGCCTTGCGGGCTGTCACCCGTGGGCCAGGGGTAGGTCATGCCCCGCACCCAAGGCGCGGCGGGGTTGCGCCGCAGCTCGGTGTAGGCGGCGCTGCGCCACTCGGCGGCGGTCGGCAGACGCCCGCCGGCCCAGCGGCAGTACGCCTCCGCTTCGGCGTGGGTCAGGTGCACGGCGGGCAGCTGCATACTGGCGGGATCCGCACCGTCCGGGCGGCGCCAGGTCCAGCCGGGGCGGCGCTGCCAGCCAGCCACGTACTCAAATCCGCCGCCTTCCCGCTCGGCCCGGGTGACGATGCCGGTGGCGGCCACGTAGCGCGCGAGCTGGTCAATGGTGAC
The DNA here is from genome assembly GCA_943369035.1 of Curvibacter sp. AEP1-3. GTDB lineage: Bacteria > Pseudomonadota > Gammaproteobacteria > Burkholderiales > Burkholderiaceae_C > Hylemonella. Next base: position 4,321 of record CALRMF020000174.1, on the reverse strand, counting down.
CTCGGTCCGGTCGATCTGCAGGCCACCCAGGTCCTCAAGCGTGACGCGTTCGCCCACCTGAGCCTGGGCGGCGGCCAAGGTGGCGCAGGCCAGCAGGGCGTACCAGGCCTGCTTCCGGCGTGGGCTGGCCTGGGTCAGGGTGCAAGGTGTCATGTCGCGCATCATGCCGGCCGGGCCGTTGGCGTTGCAGGGCGGGTGGGCATACCCCGCAGCTGCACAGGGTTACGGGCGCTGCCCCGCTCAGCTCACGCCCGCATTCGCGGCCAGCACCGCCGCCTGCACGCGCGTGCTCACATCGAGCTTGCGCAGCACGTGCTGCACGTGGATCTTCACGGTGGTCTCGGCAATGCCGAGTTCGGCACCGATTTCCTTGTTGCTGGCACCACGCGCGATGCCGCGCAGGATGTCGCGCTCGCGCGGGGACAGCTGGGCCAGCAGGGTGGCCGCCGGCGTGGGCGGGGTGGGCGGCGTGTCGCCCTTGAGGGCGGCCACCAGCTTGCCGGTCATTTCGGTCGCCACCACGTGCTCGCCGCGCATGGCGCGACGGATGGCGGCGGCCAGCGCGTCGCCGTCAATTGTCTTGAGCAGGTAGCCGGCGGCGCCGCCCTTGAGCGCGGCCGCCAGGTCCTGTTCGTCCTCGCTCACGGTCAGCATCAGCACGCGCGCGGCCGGCGCCGCTTCACGCAGCGCGGGCAGGGCATCGACGCCGCGCACGCCGGGCAGGTGGTTGTCGAGCAGGATCAGGTCGGGCTGCAGTTCCTGCGCGCGGCGCTGGGCCTCGCCGGCGTCGGCGGCGTCACCGACGACCTCGAAGGCCGGCTCGCGTGCCAGCAGGGCCATGAGGCCGCGGCGGAACAGGGTGTGGTCGTCGACGACCAGGATGCGGATCGGGGAGGGGCGTGGCTCGGGCATGGGCTCAGGCAGGCAGCGCGGCGACAGCGGGCGCGGCCGCGACGAGGTTGGAGGGCAGGGTCAGCACGACCGAGGTGCCGACGCCAGGGGTGGAGAAGACGTCGACCTGGGCGCCGATGCGTTCGGCACGCTCGCGCATGATGCGCAGGCCCACGTGGCTGTCATCCACCGCCTGGAGGTTGTCGAAGCCGCACCCGTTGTCGCGGATCTCGAAGCGCCACTCGGGCTGCTGCTGCACATCCAGCCAGGCGTCGGTGGCCCGGGCGTGCTTGCGCACATTCGACAGGGCTTCCTGCACGATGTGCAGCACCTGGACCTGCAGGTCCGGCGCCAGCGGCAGGCCGTGGCCCTGCATCTGCAGATGGGCCTTGAGTCCGCTTTGCAGCTCGAACTTGTGCAGCGTGGTGGTGAGCGCGGTCTCGATGTCTTCGGTGTTGGTGCGGGTGCGGAAGTGCATCAGCAGCTCGCGCACGTCGCCATAGCTTTCCCGCACGCCGGTGTCGATTTCCTCCAGCACCTGCTCGATGGCCCGGCGGTCGCCGCTGGCTAGGGCGTCACGCATGAGCTGCACCTGGATCTTGAGGAAGGCAAGCGACTGGGCGATGGAGTCGTGCAGCTCGCGCGCCAGCAGGTTGCGCTCCTGCGCTACCGCCGCTTCCTTCTCCAGCGCATTCAGGCGCAGGTTCTCCATCGCGCTGGCCAGGTGGCTGGCCAGGGTCTCGAACAGCGAGCGTTCGGCCTCGGAAGGCGCCAGCTTGGCATGGAAGAACAGGTCCGCCTCGCCCATCAGGCGGTCGTGCAGGCGCACCGGAATGTTCACTAGGGTCTCGAAGCCCGCCTTGCCGCACAGGCGTTCCTGCGACTCGCCCAAGGTGTGGATCGGGATGACGCGCAGGCCGGTCGGTGCGTTGGCGGCGCCGCAGTCGCAGTCGCCCTTGTGGATGCAGTGCTCGGCCTCCACCATGTCGGCGGGCAGGCCGTGGGCCGCCAGCATGAGGTAACGCTGGTTGGCCTGGTCGGACCAGCGCAGCGCCACGCCGTCGGCGTGGGCAATCTGCATGATGTTGTGGGCAAAGCCCTGCGCCAGTTCGTCCAGCGTGGTGGCGCGCGCCACCAGCGAACTGACCTCGTACAGGCTTTCCAGCCGTTCGCGCTTGACCTCCAGCTCGGCGGTCTTCTCCGCCACCTTGGCCTCCAGGTTGCGGTACATCGACTGCAGATGCTCGGCCATGCCGTTGAAGCCCTCGGCCAGGGTTCCGAACTCGTCGCGCGTGAGCTTGCTCACGCGGGCATCGAAATCGCCGCCCTGGATCTTCTCGATGGCGCGCTTGAGCAGGCCCACCGGCTCCAGCACGAACAGGTGGCCGGCATACAGCAGCGCCAGCGCGCCGAACACGACCATGGCCATCATGGTGGTCTGCAGCAGGTGCAGGATGGCGGTCCAGCGCGAGATGTGGGCCTCGATGCCGCGCACGAAGGCGTCGATGTGTTCGACGAAGGCAATCGTGCGCTCGCGGATCACATCTGGCGCATTCGGCGCCGTGGTCAGGGCCAGGAAGGCTTGCCAGTCCTGCTCGATCACGGCAAAGCGCGGCCGCACCGTCTCGTCCCAGGGCACGAACAGCGGCCGTTCCGGGTCGCCGTGGCGCAGCACGGCCAGGCTGTCCTCGAACTCGCGCACCTGGGCGGCCACGGCCTGCTGCTCGCCGGTGCTCAGGGAGAGCGAGAGGCGGTAGGCCTGCATGCGCATGCGCCCGGCTTCGTTCACGGCGGCGGCGCCGCCGTCGAGCTGCCACGAGACCCACAGCGTGGCGGCGGTGGCCAGCAGCGCCAGCAACAGGAAGGGCGTGCCGACCAGCGTCAGCTTGGCGCTCAGGCTCCAGTGTTGGCGGCGGTTCATGCCCGGCATCTTAGTGCCGGGCTTCGCGGTTGCGGGTGGTGCGCCGCAGAAAATTGATCTGGATCATGACTTGCGGCCGTCGTTTCCCTAGACTGGAACTGTTCACAACCGGAGACACCGCATGGATCTGCTCAAGCACGACATCACCCACGAATTCCCCCAGCTCAAGGACAAGATCCATACCCTGAAGACGACGCACCACCACTTTGCGCGTCTGTACAACGAGTACGACGAGGTCAACCACACCATCGGCAGGATCGAGACCGGCGGTGGTGTCATGAGCGACGAGGCGCTGGAAGACCTGAAGAAACAGCGCCTGAAGCTCAAGGACGAGATCGTCCAGATGCTCAACGCGGCCTGAGTTGCCGCAGTCCGGGCCTCAGCCGCGCACGTCGGCCACCGGCTCGGCGCCAAAGTCGGCGCGCGCCAGGTAGGTCAGCACCTTGCGCGCCGCCGCTTCGGGGCTGTCGAGCTGGCCACCGCTCTTGAGTTGCTCGAAGCGCGCCCGGTCGGGAAACCCGGCCGCGTCGGCGCTGCGCAACTGCACCTGCATGTCGGTGTCGATCACACCCGGGGCCAGCGAGCAGACGCGCGCGCCATTCGGCTTGCGCGCTTCCTCCAGAGCCAGGCAGCGCGTGAAATGGTCCATGCCGGCCTTGGCAGCGCAATAGGTCGCCTGCGAGGCCATGGGCCGCCGGCCCAAGCCGGATGAGATGTTGAGCACGCGCCGCGGCACGGTCCAGTGGTCGGTGGCGCCAAGGAAGGCGGCGGTCAGCAGCAGCGGCGCTTCCAGTCCGACGCGCAGCGCGGGCGCCAGTTCATCCGGGTCCAGGGCCGACAGCGGCGCGATGTGCGGGATCACCCCGGCGTTGTTGATCAGCGTGGCGCTGGCATACACCGCGCCAGGTCGGCCGAGCCACTGGCGCAGCATGGCGGCGGCCTCGCGGCTGTGCGCCAGGTCCAGCGGCCACTGCTCCAGCCGGCAGCCGGCCTGCTGTGCCTCGGCGGCGAGCTTGGCGTTGTCCCGGCGTGCGATGCACAGCAGCGCATGGCCGGGCTGCAGCAGTTGGCGGGCCATGGCGAGCCCCATGCCACGCGAGGCGCCGGTGAGGACGTAGAGGTGAGGGGCAGTCATGCGGGTCTCCTGGTTCAGGCATCAAATCGGGTTCCGGCCCTTTTTCGGTAAGCGCAGATAGCTATCGATTTTGTAGCAATTGCTCAGAACGGCACCGCACTTTCCAGCTGCAGGGGGGCACCGCTGAGCGGGTGCGGCAGGGTCACCGCACTGGCATGCAGCAGCAGGCGTGTGCTGCGCGCGCAATCGTCGGCGGTCGCGTACAGCGCGTCGCCCAGGATGGGGTGGCCGATGGCCTGCAGGTGCACGCGCAGCTGGTGCGAACGGCCGGTGACGGGCTCCAGTTCCAACCGGGTCTGCGGCCGGCCTGCGGTGTCCTGCTCGTGCGCCAGCACGCGCCAGCGTGTCAGGCTGGGTTTGCCGGCCGCATCCAC